>NZ_JBHZEJ010000051.1:0-60781 GCF_042756365.1 Streptomyces sp. NPDC059092 | reverse complement strand
GCCGGCCGATACGGCTGAGAGACCGGCTTCTTCAGCGAGCTGAGGTCGTGGGCGTACGTGCCCACGGCGTGCGCGATCACGTCGACGTTGATGTCGAGGGCCCGCATGCTGATGTTGGAGAGGTCGTCGCAGGCCGCGTGGTAGCACGCGTCGTACGCCACGCCCGCCTCACCTCCGTACCGTTTCGCCTGCTCCGGCGACTTGATGCCCTCCGCGCCCGTGAACGTGCCGCCCGAGGCGATGCCCGCGTCCATGAAGGGGCCGTAGTCGGAGCGCCCGTCGAAGTCCGTTCCCTCGTGCGGAACGTTTCTGCTGTCGAGGAAGCCGGTGATGCCCTTCTCGATCTGCGCCGAGCCCTCGGGGCCGGGGCCCGCGCCCGCGCCGTCCGAGTCGTCGCCGTCGTAGACGAACTGGGCGTAGTTCGGCGTGGCGATCATGTCGAAGTTCAGGTAGAGCGAGATGTCCGCGCGCTGCCGGTCGGTGAGCTCACCCACGTACGACTCGGCGCCCAGCAGCCCCAGTTCCTCCGCCGACCACCACGCGAAGCGCACCTTGTTCGCCGGCTGGCCGTGCGTCCTGGCGAGCTTGAGCGCGACCTCCAGCAGCCCCGCCGAGCCGGAGCCGTTGTCGTTGATGCCGGGGCCCTCGGTGACCGAGTCGAGGTGGGCGCCGAGCATCACCGTACGGTCGGACCTGCCGCCCCTGGTCTCGGCGATCACGTTGCGGGTGGTGCGCTTCTCCTGGAGCTGGCGCACGTCCAGCGAGACCGTCACGGGACCGGCCGCCACCTCGGCGGCCAGTGCCTCGCCCGCCTCCCGGGTGACGCCCCCGGTGGGGATCACGCCGGCCTCCGGGCCGCCGAGCGTGCCGTTGAGGGGGCCCTCGGTGTTGTTGTAGATGACCGCGGCGACCGCCCCGGCGGCGCCCGCCTCCCGCTGCTTGTCGGCGAAGGCGCAGCCGCCGCGCTGGATGAGCGCGATCCTGCCCGTGTAGTCGGCGGACGCGTAGTCGCCCGGCTCGCACCCCGTCGTCGCGTCGAGCGGTACGGCGGCCAACTCGGCCTCCACACCGCCCTCCGGGGTGGACTTCGTGTACGACATGGCGGCGATCGTGACATCGCGCCGCGTCGGCGCGGTGACCGTCAGCTTCTCGGCGAGGGTCTCGATGTACGTGATGTCGAAGGTGTCGTACGAGACCTTGTAGCCGGCCTTCTTGAGCTGGCCGTACACATAGGCGGCCGAGGCGTCGTGACCGGCCGTGCCCGCCGCGCGGTTGCCGTTCGACTCCTCCGCGATCTGCTGGAACTTCTCCAGATGCCGGTACGCGCCCTCGGCGGAGGCCGAACGCACCAGCTCCTTCGAGAGTGCGGCGGCGTTCCGCGCGGCCTCTTTCGCCGGGTCGTGCGCTCGCGCGGCGGCGGGGGAGGCGGCGGAGAGCAGAAGCGGGGCGGTGAGCGCGGTGGCGGCCGCGACGGCCAGGATTCTGCGGGACGTTGCGATCACAAGGGTCCTTCCGGTGCGAACGAATGTGAGCGAATGCCGGAGAAAAGTAGCGAGCGCCGCGTCATCCGGGAACAGGCGGCGCCCAGTTCGTTCGCGGAACGTTCCGGTCGGCCCGGCCGTCCCGCGCGGGGATCAGTGCTTCCCGGCGGAGTGGGCGGACTTGGCCGCGCGCTTCGCCTCCTGCTTGAACGCCCTCACTTTCGTGAGTGACTGCGGCCCGGTGATGTCTGCGGCCGAGCGGTACGCGCCCTCGTCGCCGTACGCGCCCGCCGCGGCGCGCCAGCCTTCCGGCCGTACCCCGAACTGCTTCCCCAGCAGCGCCAGGAAGATCTGCGCCTTCTGCTTCCCGAAGCCGGGCAGCTCGTTCAGCCGCTCCCGTACCTCGGCGCCGGTGGCGATGTCCCGCCAGACCGCCGTGGGGTCACCGTCGTACCGCTCGACCAGGTACTGGCAGAGCTGCTGGACGCGCCGGGCCATCGACCCCGGGTAGCGGTGCACGGCGGGTTTGCCGGAGAGCAGGGCGGCGAAGGCGTCGGGGTCGTACGCGGCGATCGCGTGCGCGTCGAGGTCGTCGCCGCCCATGCGGGTGGCGATGGTGTACGGGCCGGAGAACGCCCACTCCATCGGCACCTGCTGGTCCAGCAACATGCCGACCAGGGCGGCCAGGGGGCTGCGGCCGAGCAGTTCGTCGGCCTCGGGCTGCTGTGCGAGACGGATGGTGGGGCTCATGCGCCGATGATCACCCGGGGGCGGCGGGACACGCGGACAACACGCACTAATGGTGTGCTCATATGACTATTTTGTGGTCCGAATGGGCGAGCGGACGGCCGGGTAGATCGCGGTGCAGCGTAAACGGCTCCTGTTCCGTCATCGCTCCTGTTCCGTGTTCGTGTTCCGTGTTCCGCGAAAGGCCGCTCCCCCGTGACGCACCCCTTTGAACTGCCGGAGTTCTACCTGGCTTATCCGGCCCGGCTCAATCCCCACCTGGAGGAGGCCAGGGAGCACTCCAAGAGATGGGCCAGGGACATGGGCATGCTGGAGGGTTCGGGTGTCTGGGAGGAACACGACCTCGATTCCCATGACTACGCGCTGCTCTGCGCGTACACCCACCCCGACTGCGACGGACCGGAGTTGTCACTGGTCACCGACTGGTATGTGTGGGTCTTCTTCTTCGACGACCATTTCCTGGAGGTCTACAAACGGCCCCAGGACCGCGAGGGCGGCAAGGCGTATCTCGAACGGCTCGCGGCCTTCATGCCGATGGATCTGCGGGCCGGATTCCCCGAGCCGGCCAACCCCGTCGAGGCGGGGCTCGCCGACCTCTGGGCGCGCACGGTCCCGAGCATGTCCATGGCCTGGCGCGAGCGGTTCGCCGAGTCGACGGAGAATCTGCTCAACGAGTCCGACTGGGAACTGGCGAACATCAACGCGGAGCGCGTCGCGAACCCCGTCGAGTACATCGAGATGCGCCGCAAGGTGGGCGGGGCGCCCTGGTCGGCGGGGCTGATCGAGTACGCGGCGCACGCCGAAGTCCCCGCCGTCATCGCGGACTCCCGGCCGCTGCGGGTCCTGAAGGACTCGTTCTCCGACGCCGTGCACCTGCGCAACGACCTCTTCTCGTACGAGCGGGAGATCGAGGAGGAGGGCGAGCTGAGCAACGGTGTGCTCGTCCTGGAGACCTTCCTCGGCTGTACGACGCAGGAGGCGGCGGACGCGGTCAACGACCTGCTGACCTCCCGTGTCCAGCAGTTCGAGAACACGGCGCTGACCGAGCTGGGGCCGCTCTTCGCGGAGCGGGGGCTCGGCCCGCGGGAGTGCGCCGACACACTCGCGTACGTGAAGGGGCTCCAGGACTGGCAGTCGGGCGGCCACGAATGGCACCTGCGCTCCAGCCGGTACATGAACGGGACGGGCGAGGACGGGGCGGGCGGGAACGGGGGCTCCGCCGGCGCCTCCGGGGGCGCGGGGCTGCCGTTCTCCATGACGCCCGTCGGCCTCGGCACGACCGCCGCCGACATCGCGCGGGCCATGGGGCTGGGGACGATCACCCCCCGGAGCGCCGGCGTGGGCGCGGCGGCGCGGGCGCGCGGCCACAGCCATGTCCCCTTCCAGCACGTCGGCCCCTCCGTGCTGCCCGACTTCGAGATGCCGTACGCGCTCTCGCTCAGCCCGCACCTCGACCACGCGCGCGAGCATGTGGCCGAGTGGGCCCACCGGATGGGGATCCTGGAGGCGCAGCCGGGGATGCCGGGCTCCGGTGTCTGGGACGAGGAACGGCTGCGCAGAATCGATCTGCCGCTCTGCTCCGCCGGTATCCATCCGGACGCCACCCCGGAGGAGCTGGACCTGACGTCGGACTGGCTGGCGTGGGGGACGTACGGGGACGACTACTTCCCCGTCGTCTACGGCAGAGCGCGTGATCTCGCGGGCGCCAGGGCGTGCAACGCGCGGCTGTCCCTGTTCATGCCGGTCGACATGGGCCCGACGCCGCCGCCGGCCACCGGGCTGGAGCGCGGGCTGGCCGATCTGTGGGTCCGTACGGCGGGTCCCATGGAGGAGCCGGCGCGGCGCACGTTCCGCAAGGCGGTCGAGGACATGACGGCGTCCTGGCTGTGGGAGCTGGCCAACCAGGCGCAGAACCGTATCCCCGACCCGGTCGATTACATGGAGATGCGCCGCGCGACCTTCGGCTCGGACATGACGATGGCCCTGTCCCGGCTGGGCCACGGCCGGCGGGTGCCGCCGGAGCTCTACCGGGCGGGGCCGATGAAGTCCCTGGAGAACGCGGCGCAGGACTACGCGTGTCTGCTCAACGACGTCTTCTCGTACCAGAAGGAGATCGAGTTCGAGGGCGAGGTGCACAACGCCGTGCTCGTCGTGCAGAACTTCTTCAACTGCGACTACCCGACGGCGCTGTCCGTCGTGGATGACCTGATGAAGTCTCGGATGCGCCAGTTCCAGCATGTCGTCGCCCATGAACTGCCCGTCCTGTACGACGACTTCGCCCTGGACGACGAGGCCCGGCGGGTGCTCGGCGGCTATGTGGGGGAACTGGAGAACTGGCTCTCGGGAATCCTCAACTGGCACCACGGGTGCAAGCGTTACAAGGAGCACGAACTCCTGGAGGACCGGGCAGGTATCGCCCGCTGGGCGCCTCCGGTCCCGACCGGGATCGGTGTCTCGGCGGCACGCGTCCGGCTTCCGGGATGGTCGCCGACGGGCGGGTCCGCGCTTCCCGCGCCCGTTTCCGTTGTCCCCCAAATGGCCCAGTAACCCGTTTGCCCGGCAGGGAGTTTGACATCCGGTCGACGCGGTCGGCGACGATCGTGAACCGGATGGGGGCCTTGAGTGGCGAGCGGGCAGGTCCGGGGGGCCCGGGGTGCGCGGGCGGCGGTGCTGGAGGCCGTCGCAGGATGGGTCCCGGGCGAGCCGGTCCGTAACGAGGCACTGCCCGCCGCGTGGGGCGTGGACGACGCGTGGGTCCGTACGCGTACGGGCATCGCGGCCCGTCACCGCGCCGGGCCGGGAACGGCGACGGGGGACCTCGCGTACGAGGCGGCGCGGCTGCTGATCGGAGGCGGAGGCGGAGGCGGAGGCGGCTACGGAGGCGGGGGCGGCTACGGGGGCGGAGGCCGGGCCCCGGCGGGCTCCGGGGTCCGGCGCGGCTCCGGGGCGCACCAGGGCTACGGGGCGCGCGGCGGTCTCGCGGGCTCCGGTTTCCACGGGGGCCTGGGGGGCTCCGGGGTCCATGGGGGCCCTGGTGTCCAAGGGGGCTCCGGCGACTCCGGTGTTCATGGGGGTGCCGGGGTCCGTGGGGACCCCGGGGGCGGTTGTGAGCGGGCTGCGTGCGGCGTGGCGGCGGACCGGGCCGTGGACGGTGTCGACGCCGTGGACGCCGTCGTGCTGGCCACGGCCACCCCCGACCACCCCTGCCCCGCGTCGGCGCCCGAACTGGCGGCGCGGCTGGGGCTCGGCGCGGTGCCGGCGTTCGACCTGGGCGCGGTGTGCAGCGGCTTCGTCTACGGCCTCGCCGTCTGCCACGGCCTGGTGGTCTCGGGGCTCTACGACCGCGTACTGCTGGTGGGCGCGGACACGTACTCGACCTGGCTGGACCCCCGGGACCGCGCGGCGGGCGTGGTGTTCGGGGACGGCGCGGGGGCGGCGCTGATCGGCACGGGCAGAACCGGTTCCCCTGGCGAGTTGCTCGGGTTCGACCTGGGCAGCGACGGCTCGGGGCGAGAGCTGATCACCGTCGCCGGGGGCGGCTCGCGGGCCCGCGCCCAGCCCCGGTCCCCGGGCCAGGACCGGTCCGATCCGGCCGTCGGGAGCGACCCGTACTTCCGGATGCGCGGCCGGGCCGTCTACCAGCACGCGGTCGAGCGGATGACCGGCTCCTGCCGCACCCTGCTCAACACCGTGGGCTGGGACCCGGCCCAGGTGGACCACTTCGTACCGCACCAGGCCAACGCCCGCATCCTGCGGGCCGTCGCCGACCGGGTGGGGATCGGCGCGGACCGCTGCGTCACCCACCTCGACCGCGTCGGCAACACCGGCGCGGCATCCATCCCCCTGGCCCTGGCGGACGCGGCGGCGCGGGGGCGTTTCCGCGCGGGCGACCGCGTGCTGCTCACCGCTTTCGGCGGCGGCCTCACCTGGGGGACGGCGGCCCTGAGCTGGCCCGGAACCGTACGGGCCACGCCTCTCGACGGAAGGTACGCACCATGGGAAGGAACGCATCATGACGGGGATGGCTGAGCGGGCGGCGCGGGCCGGGGTGGCGGTGACCGGGCTCGGGGTGGTGACGCCGGCGGGCATCGGCGAGCCGGCCTTCTGGGCGGGGCTCTGCGCGGGACGGTCGGTCGCGCGGCGGCGGCCCGAACTGGCGGGCATGCCGGTCGACTTCGTGTGCGCGATCGGCGACCCGGGGGAGGCGGACACAGAGGTGACGGAGGAGGAGGCGGCGCGGGTGGCGGACGCCGCCGCGCCGTTCGCCCCGGCGTCCGGCACTCTGTACGGCCCGCACGGCTTGCCCGCCGCGACCGCCTCGTACGCCTCCACCGCCCCGCACGCCTCCACCGCCCCGACCGCCCCGCCCCGCCCGTCGTACAGCGTGCTGGACGTGGACACGGCGGTGGGCGGGCGCTCCGTGTGGCGCATGGCCCGGTTCGTGAAGCTGGCGCTGATCGCCGCGCGGCAGGCGGTCGCGGACGCCGGTCTCGACCCGGCCACCTGGGACGGCGGCCGGGTCGGGGTGGTCCTCGGCGTCGGCGTGGGCGGTGTCTCCGTACTCGCCGACAACGCGCTCAAGCTCCAGGCCCACGGGCCGCAGTCCGTCTCGCCGCTGCTGGTGCCGATGATGATCCCGAACGCGGCGGCCGGCGAGGTGGCCATCGCGCTCAAGGCCCGGGGGCCCAGCCTGGCCCCGGTGACCGCCTGCGCGTCCGGGGCGACCGCGCTCGTCGTCGCCCGCGACCTGCTGACCGGCGGGCAGTGCGACGTGGTGGTCGCGGGGGGCGCCGAGTCCGTACTGACCCCGCTGGTGGTGACGGCGTTCGCGCGGATGGGCGCCCTGTCGACGCGTACCGACGACCCGGCCGGGGCGTCGCGGCCGTTCGCCGCCGACCGCGACGGATTCGTCATCGGGGAGGGCGCCGGGATACTCGTCCTGGAGCGGGAGGCGGACGCCCGCGCCCGGGGCCGGGTGCCGCGCGCGCTGCTGACCGGCGCGGGGGCGAGCACGGACGCGCACCATCCGACGGCGCCCGCGCCGGACGGACGGATCGCGCAGGTGGCGGTGGAGACGGCGCTGCGGGAGGCGGGGTGGAGCGCGCGCGACGTCGAGCACGTCAACGCGCACGGCACCTCGACGCCGCTCAACGACGCCATGGAGGCGTCGCTGATCGAGCGCGTCTTCCCGCACGGGCCGCCGGTCACCGCGGCGAAGGGCGTGGTGGGGCACACGCTGGCGGCGGCGGGGGCGATCGAGGCGGTGGCGACCGTACTGACGCTGGAGCACGGCCTCATCCCGCCGATCGCCAACCTGGACGCCCCCGCCGTCGAGTTCGACCTCGACTGCGTGACGAAGCAGGCGCGCCGGCAGCGGGTGCGGAGCGCGGTCAGCCACAGCTTCGGCTTCGGCGGACACAACGTCGCGCTGGCGTTCGCGAGAGTCTGACGGGATGACGGTCCGTGCGCGGACCGTGCGGTGCGCGCGGACCGTGCGGCACGTACGGCGCGTGCGGCGCGTGCGGCGCGTACGGAACGCACGGTGCGCGCGGAGCGTCCGGTGCGTGCGGAACGCGCTGGTGGCGGGCGCGTGGAGCGGATCGGCCGAACGAATGTCTTGTGGCCCCGAGCGCGGCAAAGTCGTTTCTTCATCAACCGTCGCTCGTTCTTCTCAGGTGAGCGTAATGATCAACAGCGGTGCCGCGGACGTGAGGAAGGCGACGGCGAGGCGGCTGACGCACGTGCTGTACGGAGACGACTTCGAGCGGGTGCACGGGCCCTGGCGACGGTTCGCCGCCGACGGCCTCTTCCGCGGTCGCCCGGACTCGCCCCCCGCGGAGCGGCTGTCCCTGGCGTACGACCGGCTGCGGGCCGTGAACGGGGCGATCGACAGCCCGGCGGGCCTGGCCGCCGACCCGCGCGGGGTCGCGGCACTGCACGAGTGGCTGGGGCCGATCGACCCGTCCTTCACCACCGTGGCCGGCATCCACTACAACCTCTTCCTGGGCAGCCTGCTCGACCTCGACCACTCCGCCGACGGGGACCCCGGGGCCGCCGAGCGCGATCTGACGGACTTCCTGACGCTGCGCCGGATCGGCACCTTCCTCTGTACGGAGGTGGCACACGGCAACGACGCGGTCGCCCTGGAGACGACGGCCACGTACGACCGTGTCAGGGACGGCTTCGTCCTGCACACGCCGCACGCGGGCGCGCAGAAGTTCATGCCCAACACCAGTACCACGGGCGGCGCGAAGAGCGGGGTGGTGGCCGCGCGGCTCCTCGTGGACGGCACCGACCACGGCGTCTTCCTCTTCCTGGCGCCGCTGACGGACGGTTCGCGCACGCTCCCCGGGGTACGGGTGCGGCTGCTGCCCGAGCGGTACGGCAGCCCGCTGGACCACTGCGTGACCTCGTTCGACCGGGTCTTCGTCGGGCGGGACGCGCTGCTGGGCGGCGTACGGGGACGGCTCGGCCGGGTCACCGGGGACGGCGCGTTCAGCAGCGCGGAGAGCAACCGCAGGCGCCGCTTCCTGGCCTCGATCGGCCGGGTCTCCGCCGGGAAGCTGTCGATGAGCGCCGGCGCCCTCGGCGGGGCGCGCGTCGCGCTGGCGCTCGCCGTACGGTACGGCGGGCACCGGCTGATCTCCGGGCCCCGGGCCGCCGAGCGGGTGCCCGTCTTCGCGCACCGCAGCCACCACGGTCCGCTCACCGGGGGCCTGGCGACGGTCTTCGCGATGACGCTCCTGCACCGTACGGTCGTCGACGCGTGGGAGGCGCGCACCGAGGCGAACCAGGGCGAGACCGAGCGGCTGGTGGCGGTCGCCAAGGGCTGGATCACCTGGCGGGCGCGCGAGATCATCGTGGAGTGCCGTGAACGGTGCGGCGCCCAGGGGCTGTTGGCACACAACGGCATGACCGAGATGCTGGCGAACATCGAGGGCGCGATCACGGCGGAGGGCGACAACACCGCGATCTACGCGAAGGCGGCGGCGGAACTGCTGTTCTCGGCGCGGGCCCCGGAGCGGAGCCCGGCGGCGGGGCCGCCCCCGGAGCCGGATCCCGCGGCGGTCCGTGACGCCGGCCGGGACGGGGATCCGAGCCGCGCCCACGGCGCCGATCCGGGCGCCGATCCCGGGGAATGTGACGCGTATTACGTCTCCCCGGAGCTGACCGACACGGGCCATCTGGGTGATCTCCTGCTGGCGGTCGAGCAGTTGTGGCTGGATCGCGCCCGCCGCCGGATGGGCCGCGCCCCCCAGGGCGACCCCCTCTCCCGCTGGAACGCGGCGTCCGGCGCCGCGCTGCGCGCCGTGGAGGCGCACGCCTACCGGCGGGCGGCCGAGGCGTACACGGCGGCGGAACGGAAGCTGCGCGAACGGGAGCTGAGGGATACGGAGCCGGGCGCGGAGCCCGGGTCCGTACCCGCCTCCGCGCCCGGCTCGGCAGCCGCTCTGCTCCGCTCCCTGCACCGCCTCTTCGCACTCCAGTGGATCGACCGCAACAGCGGTGACCTGCTGGCCCACGGTCTGCTGGCCCCCCGGCACCTCGATGAACTCCCCGAGGCGATCGAGCGGCTCCTCGCCGAGCTGGCCGCGTACGCGCCCACCCTGGTCGAATCCTTCGCGCTGCCCGAGGAGATGCTGGCCGACCGGCCGATCGCCGGCGCGGGGTACGCCGACGCGTACGACGACCCGGAGGGCCCGTGGACCGTACCGGAGGCCCTGCCGCGGTGCGCGGCCTGTCGCCAGTTGCCGCCGACCTCCATGCCCTTATCAGATCGATTTGATGTTGTCCATCGGCTTTTGAGGTTTATCAACAATTTGAGAAACTTGCCGCGCTGAGTCCCTTGAGTGCCTTGAGTACCTTTTGAAAGGACATGCCATGAATGCGACACGTCAGGCGATCCATCCGAAGATCACGGAGGTCCTTGCCGAGACCTTCAAGGTGCCGGCCGTCGAGATCCACCCCGAAGCCACCATGGACAGCCTGGAGATGGACTCCCTCGCGGTCGCCGAGTTCGCCGTCATCATCAAGGAGAAGCTGGGCGTCGACGCCGACTCGGAGACGCTGCTCAAGGGCGCCACGCTCGCCGAGATCACCGCGTTCCTCGACATGGCGGCCGTGAGCGTCGGCCGATGACCGGTGGAGCCAGGCCCGCCGTCGCCGTCACAGGACTGGGGATGATGACCCCGGCCGGGAACGACACCCAGTCCACCTGGAACGGGGTCTGCGCGGGCGTGTCCCCCGCGCGTACGGTGCCCGAACTACGGGGCTGCGCCGTCGACTTCGCCTGTACGGTCGACGGCATCGACCTGGACGCCGCCATCGGCGGGCGGACGGCCTTCCGGATGGGCCGCCACGTGAAGTTCGCGCTGCTCGCCGCGCGCGAGGCGGTCGCCGACGCCGGGCTCGACCCGAGGACCTGGGACGGGGCCCGCGTCGCCGTCATCGTCGGGACGAGCAGCGGGGGATCCGCGAGCGTGACGGAACAGGCCGTCGCACTCGACCGGCGCGGCCCCGACGCCATCTCGGCGACCGGGACCCTGCTGACCATCCCCAACATGGCGGCGGCCGAGATCGCCATCAAGATGCGCGCCACAGGGCCCAGCATGGCGCCGTGCACCGCCTGTTCGACCGGGGTGACGGCGCTGTCCGTGGCGCGCGACCTGCTCACCACCGGACAGTGCGACATCGCGGTGGCGGGCGCCACGGAGGCGACCGTCTTCCCGCTCGCCATGAGCGGGTTCGCCCGGTCGGGGGCCGCCGCGGTCGCCGGCCCCGGCGACGATCCGGCGCTGCTCTGCCGCCCCTTCGCCGCCGACCGCGCGGGCCTGGTGATGGGCGAGGGCGCCGCGATCATGGTGCTGGAGCGGGAGCAGGACGCGCGGTCGCGTGGCGCACGCCCCCGCGCGCTGATCGCGGGCACCGGTGCCACGACCGACGCCCACCACCCGACGAGCCCGCAGCCCTCGGGCGCCGTCGCGCAGCGGGCCGTCGAGGTGGCGCTGCGCGACGCGGGCTGGCAGCCCGGCGACGTCGACCACGTCAACGCGCACGGCCCCTCGACCCCGCTGGGCGACGCGACCGAGGCCGCGCTGATCAGCCGGGTCTACCCGCACCGGCCGCCGGTCACCGCACCCAAGGGCGTACTGGGGCACTGCATGGGGGCGGCCGGGGCGATGGAGGCGGCGCTGACCGTGCTCACCCTCCAGCACGGCCTCGTACCGCCGATCGCCAATCTCGACGCCCCCGCAGTCGAGTTCGACCTCGACTGCGTGACGAAGCAACCGCTGCGGCAGCGGATCGACCGGGCGGTCACCCACTCGTTCGGCTTCGGCGGCCACAACGCGGTACTGGCACTGGAACGCGCCTGAGCCCCCGGCCCGTACGCCTCGTGCGTCACGACGAGGCGTACGGAACCACACCCACCCTTTCTCTCCCCCTGTTCGGAGGCCCACCCATGCGCAGGCGCCCACCCCTCCGGGGCCGTACCGCCGTCATCACCGGCGCCGCGCGCGGCGTCGGCGCACAACTCGCCCGTACCCTCTCCGCGCGGGGCGCCCGGGTCGCCCTCGTCGGCCTGGAGGAACAGGAACTGGCCCACCTGAGCACCGAGTTGGCGGGCGAGACCGCGTACTGGCACGTCGACGTCACCGACGCGGACGCGCTGCTCCGTACGGCACGCTCCGTCGAGGCGCTCTTCGGTACGGTCGACATCGTCGTCGCCAACGCGGGCGTCGCGACCGGCGGCCTCTTCCGGCACGCCGACCCCGAGGCGTGGCGGCGCGTCGTCGAGGTCAACCTCTTCGGCAGCGTCAACACCGCCCGCGCCTTCCTGCCCGCGCTGATCCGGTCCCGCGGCTACTACCTCCAGATCGCCTCCCTCGCCGCCCTCGCGCCCACCCCGCTCATGACGTCCTACTGCGCCTCGAAGGCCGGCGCCGAAGCCTTCGCGCACGCCCTGGAGGCCGAGGGCGCGCACCACGGCGTACGCACCGGGGTCGCCTATCTGAGCTGGACGGACACGGACATGGTGCGCGCCCCGGAACAACAGGCCGCCCTCGGCCGCCTCCGCGCCGACCTGCCCTGGCCCACCCGCCGCACCTACCCCCTGGCCCCCGCGGTGGACCGCGTCGCCACCGGCATCGAACGCCGCGCCCGCCATGTCTACGCCCAACCCTGGCTCAGAACAGCCCAGTTGCTCCGCGCCACCCTCCCCGCCCTGGCCACCCGCAACGCCCGGCGCGCGGTGGCCGAACTGGAGTCCCGGCCGACCGTACCGGTCCAGGCCCCGGCGGTCGCGGGTCCGGTGGGGTGACCCCGGGGCGGCGGAGGGAGGGTAGCGCCGAGTCATCGGTTCACTGCAAAGCGCCATCAAGCAGGTACTTCGGGCGCTAGTGTTCACTTCTCGCGCCGCACCTGTGCGGTGCGTCACATGAGCGCGACGCGATGGGCCGCCCGTTTGGGGACGCGGTGGCCCCGTAGTGGGGGGTGCGGCACCATGCACGAGATGACCAAGGGAGCCAACGTCGGGCTGGGATCTCTGAGCGAGGACGCCACGACCGTCCGGGTGGGGCTGAGTTGGAGCAGCGAGACGGGTGACGGTGACGCGGACGTCTCCGTGCTGCTCCTGGGGGACCAGGGGAAGGTCCGCAGTGACGCGGACTTCTTCTTCTACAACAACCCGGTGGCGGAGGACGGCAGCGTACAGCTCCTGGGCAAGACGCCGACGGACAGCGGCAGCGAGGACCGGATCAGTGTCGACCTGTCGGTGGTCCCGGAGGACATCGCGCGGATCGTCGTGGCGGCCAGCCGGGACGAGGGGGAGCGGTTCGGGGACCTCAACGGACTGCGGTTGACGGTCGCCGACCGGAGCGGCGAGGGGCTCCTCGGGTTCTCCATCGACGACGCGGGGGCCGAAGGCGCCTTCGTCTTCGGGGAGTTCTACCGCCGGGGCGGTGAGTGGAAGTTCCGGGCCATCGGGCAGGGGTACGAGACGGGGCTGGCCGGTCTGGCGACGGACTTCGGAATCGACGTCGACGACGCGGCGGAGCCCGTGGAGGCGTTGGAAGCCGCGGCGGATCCCGGCGTCGGAAGTCCGGCAGACACCAAGCCCGCTGAGGAACGGGCGAGTTCGGGGAGTACGGAGGCGGCGACACCTCCCGCTGTCCTGCTGCCGGCTCAGGCGCCGCCGCCTGTGGAGCAGGCCGCGCCGGCCGCGCGTCGCCCCCGTACCGTACGGAAGAAGGTGACTCTGCCCAAGGTCGCCAAGAAGACCCTGGCGGAGAACGACACCTGGCGCTCCGCGCGGCTGTTCCCCGTGCCCTCGCTCAAGAGCGACCGTGAGCGCGAGACGCGCGCGACATCCGTGCTGCTGTCGGTGATGGCGCAGGTACCCGAGTTCGGGCGGCGGCTCACCGCCGGATTCGGGGCGCCGGCCGGGCGGATGGAGACGTTCACCGAGGTCTCCCTGCCGTACGGCGACGCCCGTACCGGCGAGTCCAGGAAGCGCCCCGACGGGGTGATCCGGGTCGAGCGGGCGGGAAAGCTGTGGACGGCCCTGATCGAGACGAAGACGAACGGCAATCCGCTCAAGGCGCAGCAGGTGCAGGACTATCTCGACATAGCGGCCAGGCGTGGGTACGAGGCGGTCATCACGCTGGGCAACGATGTCGCGCTGGAGGGCAGCCCGCTGGTCGACGTCAAGATCGACGGTCGGCGCAAGCACAAGGTCGTGCTGTGGCATCTGTCCTGGGCGGAGGTGGCGCACCAGGCGCAGTTGCTCATCCGCCACGAGGGCGTCGGGAACGCGGCGCACGCCTGGCTGCTCCAGGAACTGCTGCACTACCTCCAGCACGAGAACTCCGGCTGTCACGGGTTCCAGAACATGGGCCCGGCCTGGGTTCCGGTCCGTAAGGCCATCGACGACGAGACGCTGTGCCAGGGCGACGCGCGGGCCGTGGACGTGGTGGAGAGCTGGGAGAGGCTGGTCCGGCAGGTCTGTCTGCGGCTCGGCGGCGAACTCGGCCAGAAGGCGCTGCCCGTGCAGCGCGTACGGCGGGCGGCGGATCCGACGGCCCGGCGCGGCGCGCTCGCCGATCTGCTCTGCCGGGAGGGGCGGCTCCACGCGGAGCTGCGGATCGAGGGCATCCAGGGGATCCTCGCGCTCACCGCGGATCTGCGCACCGGCAAGCTCCGTACCTCCGTCGACATCCCCGCCCCCGACCAGGGCTACCCGCTCACCTGGGCGAAGCGGCTGATCCGGCAGCTCTACGAGGCACCGGCCGACCTGCACGTCCAGACGCTGCTGGCGGAGCACGGCGACGGGCCGCGCGGCACGCTGGAGCGGCTGCGCCCCGAGCCGGCGGATCTGCTGCCGAAGGGCGGTGGGGAGATCACCGGTTTCCGGCTCTCCCTCTTCAAGAGCATGGGGGCCACGCGCGGCACCGCCGAGACCGGCTTCATCCGGAGCGTCGACGACGCGGTGGACCGCTTCTGGGGCAGCGTCGTCACGCCCCTGGAGCGGCGGCTCGCCCCGGTCCGCCCGGCGACGCGCCCGCCGTCGTCGCCCGCGCCCTCCCTGTCGTCGTCCGCGCCCTCCCTGTCGTCGTCCGCGCCCTCCCTGTCGTCGTCCGCGCCCTCCCTGTCGTCGTCCGGGATTCCGGGGTGAGGCCGCCCCCGCCAAGGGCCTGAGGCCGGTGACGGGGACTCCGCGAAAACCCGTGGGAGAGGAGGGGCGGCCACTGCTACCGTTCCGGAGGCCGTGCGAGAGACCGAGGAGGTGGTACCCGTGAACGCAGTATCGACATGGGTGCTCCCCTCAGGGGTCACGGTCGGGCGGTAGACAGGTCGTCCGGGAGCGCCGTTCCAGCGCACTCCCGAAAGGCACGACCATGCACGTCACTTCCGAGCGACGCCTCGACGACGGCGTCCTCGAACGCGAATTCACCCTCGACGGGATCCCCGGCATCCTGTGGACCCCCGCACCCGCACCGGCCTCCGCACCGGCACCCGCCTCCGCACCGGCACCGCTGATCCTGCTCGGGCACCCTCCCCTCGGGCTGTGCAGGATGTACCCCCGCCTGGTGGCGCGGGCCCGGCACTGTGCGGCGGAGGGCTTCGCCGCGGCCACGATCGAGCTTCCCGGAAGCGGCGAACGGCCCCGCCGGCCCGCCGTCGAGCAGGCCCGCGCCGATCTGCGCCGGGCGATGGAGGCCGGTGAACCGGTCGGCGACGAGATCATCGACGCCCTCGTCCTCCCCCTGGTCGACCAGGCGGTCCCGGAGTGGCGAGCCGCCCTGGACGCACTCCTTGCGCTGCCCGGCATCGGCGGCCGGGTCGGGTACTCGGGGGGAGTGATCTCCATCGGCGTCCGGCTGGCGGCGGTCGAGCCCCGCATCTCGGCCGCCGTTCTGTTCGCCGGGAGCTTCGTTCCCCGCGCCGTGTACGAGGAGGCCCGGCAGGTCACCATCCCCCTGCACGTCCTGCTCCAGTGGGACGACGAAGGGAACGACCGGCAGGCGGCCCTGGACCTGTTCGACGCCTTCGGCTCCGAGGAGAAGTCCCTGCACGCCCATCTCGGCGGGCACACCGGCGTCCCGCAGTCCGCGGGGGAGGAGGCGGCCCGGTTCCTCATGCGGCATCTGACGTGAGGCCGGGCCGCCGCACCGGCGGCGGACGGTAGCCCAGGCCGGCCGGGACCGTCGCTCACCGAGGACGGATCCCGGCCCTCCGCGGCTCGCCGCACCGCCGCTGTCGGGCTACCGGCGCTGTCGGGCTACTGCCGCTGTCGGGCTACGGCTGCCGTCGGGCTCTGCGGACCTACGCTCGCGTGAACCCGTGGCTCCGCTCCACTTTCGCCACATGCAGCGTGTAGCTCTCGTACCACTCGGCTCGCCCGCGCTTCTGCGCCGTGCGGTGCTCGGCGTTGCTCCGCCACTCCGCGAGGGCGTCGGCGTCGCGGAAGTACCCGACGGTGATACCCAGCCCGCCTGGGGTCTGCGCATGGTCCATCCCCAGGAACCCGGGAACGTCCTTCACCAGGTCTTCCATCCGTGCGTTGGTCTCGCCGTAGCCGCTCTGATGCGGGGTGCGCACGGTGGTGAAGACAGCCACGTAGTAAGGGGGTTCATATGCCTCGACGGGCGCGACCGTCGCTTCCGAGTAATCGCTCATGGCGTCACCGTAGGACGGCTCGCGCCCGGTGAACCAGAGACTTTGCCGAACGGGATCCATGAGGGATCAGGATCTCGCCCGAACCCCGTTCGGCTTCCCCTCCCCCGGGCGCCCGTACGCCAGGACGCCGGTGGGCGCGGTCAGTTGTGGTGTGCCCGTACGGCGCTGTCGTACTGGAGGGCGGAGTGGAAGGTGCGCCAGGCGGCGGGGGTGACGCGGAGGATGGGGCCGCGCTTGGCCTTGGAGTCCCGGACGGCGATGGTGCCGGGTATGTTGTCGGCCACCTCGACGCACTCGCCGGTCTGCGAGCTGTAGGTGGACTTCACGAAGTCGAAGTCGATCACGAGTGCATCCCCTTGCCAATGTTTTGGATCAGGCTCAGCGAGTCCTTGGGAGCGAGGCTCTTCCGGGCGGTTCGGTCGAAGAACGTGCTGTATACAGAGCTGTCTTCTTCGTTTTCCACCCATAGCGTAGAGGTGATCGTGTCCACGTGAACCACGTCGACCGATTCCGTTTCAGCAAAGGAGACGATGTTGAAGGCACTTGCCATACAGGGGTGTCCACCAGACTGATACGGAAGCACCTGAAGGCGTACGTTCGGCAACTCGGCCACCTCAAGCAGGCGTTCCATCTGCCCGCGCATCACCTCAGGGCCGCCCACCTGCTGCCGGAGCGCTGCCTCCCAGACCACGGCATACACCTCCAGAGGAGCTTCTCCGCCAAGTCGGGCTTGTCGCCTCGTCCGGACTTCTACAACCCGCTCGATCTCATCAGGATCGATCCATGCACCTTCGCTCACCGCCAGCGATCGGGCGTACTGCGGTGTTTGGAACAAGCCCGGCACGAAGGAGAGTTGCCATGTTCTTACGAGACTGGCCACGTCTTCCATCGCGATGTACTCACGCAGGTTGTTCTGGTCGAGCGCGTTCCACCAGCCCTTCGCCCTGCGCCGCTCACGGTCCAGCTTGGCCAGTCGGATCAGGCTCGCGACGACCGCCTCGTCCTCGACCCCGTACAGCTTGCAGAGCGCGATGATGTCCGGGTCCCGGAACGGCACCCAACCTCGCTCCATCTTCGCGACCTTGGCCGCCTGGGCGCTCAGTACCTCTGCCGCAGCCGACTGATTGAGGCCGGCGGCGTCACGGAAGGCCAGTAGCTGGCTCCCCAACTGCCGCGCCAGCACCGTTGATAGGCGGTTCGCTGAACTCCCGCGCCTCTCTGTCACCACTCACGACCTCCTGATGTCACGCACAGTCTGCTCCCGCCCTCAGTGAGCCACAATCACCCATGCGGGGATAATTATCTGCGCGATATTGTCCGCCACGCATTCAAGGCGCTACGTTCAGTGCGCAGTCGCTCGCTCAGCGGAGCCGTTCGGCGGAAGTGCACCGCCCTGCCCTGCCTAACGGCAGCCGTAGGCCCTGGTATCGCCACCGCCGCGCTTCCGTTCGTACTGGCAACGTCCCCCGACCGCACGTGGAGGTGTGCGTCCATGTCTTCGCCCCTTGAAAGCCCCGCGTCCGAGCCCGTGTTGTACGAGGATCGGCTGAACTACACCCCCGTGGCCGGCAGTGTGAGCCTGGCGCGGCGCCGGGCGTCACGCCTCATCGTCGAGTGGGGGCATCCCGAACTCGCCTGGGTCACCGGCCTGGTGGTGAGCGAACTCGGGACCAACGCCCTGCTCCACGGATGCTTGCGGGACCGGCTCTTCCAGGTCGCCGTCGTCCTGCGGGCCACCCTCTTCCGTATCGAGGTCAGCGACCCGCGTGGAGAGCGGCTGCCCACGCTGCGAACCGCCCACGAGAGCGAGTGCTTCGGGCGCGGGCTGGCGCTGGTCGTCCAGGTCACCGACCGGTGGGGAACCGAGCCCCGGGTCGTCGGCAAGACGGTTTACGCCGAGATCGACCTGAAGCCCGAGCCGTCCGACGCGCTGCCCCGGAGGTGATCGCGGTCATGGCCGACGAGACGTTCTGGGGCGTCGTCGCGCTCTCCATCAGCCTGATCGCGCTGGTATTCGGCGTGTTGTACGCGACCCACGGGCGTCCCGGGGCGGAAGAGGGCGCCCCGGATCCGCCGTTCGTCGCGGCGGAGGAGACGTACTCCTCCACCTGTCATTGCCATCGCGAACCGGTGCACATCACCATCCGCGCTCGCCAGGTTCCCCGCATGGTCGGACGTGGACGCTGGCTGCCGTGACGGGGTGGGCCGGGGGTGCTCCATGGCGGGCGGCCCGCCATGAGGTACCCCGGGCCCGCCCCGACAGGCCCAGGCGTTCAGCCCGACCTGCCCCGGCCCCCCCGCCCTGCTACTTCCGCAGCAGCAGGGTGATGCCCGCCACCACCAGGCCCAGGGCCACCGCCGACGCTCCGTACGCCAGGCGGTGTGTCTTCAGGCCGGGGAGGAAGCGGTCGACGGCGATGCGGCCGGGGCCCGTGAGGGCCAGGGCGGCGGCGCCTGCGGTGAGCAGGACCTCGTACTCGATGCCGGCCGGGGCGAAGAAGCTGCCGGTGCCCTTGACGGCGAGGGCGTTGACCATGGTGCCGACCACGGCGGCGCCCATCAGCGGGGTGAGCAGGCCGATCGCCAGGCCGAGGCCGCCCAGGGTCTCGGTCAGTCCGGCGACGACGGCGAACGCCTTGCCGGACGGGTAGCCGCTCATCGTGAAGAACGCGCCGGTGCCGTCCAGGCCGCCGCCGCCGAACCAGCCGAAGAGCTTCTGGCTGCCGTGCGCGGCCATCGTCAGGCCGAGGACGACGCGGAGCAGCAGCAGGCCGACGTCGTAGGCGTGGGGCGTGGAGGCGTGGGCCTGGTCTCCGGAGGCGGAGCCGGGGCGGGACAGGGGCGCGAGGGTGCTGGTGAGGGAGGGCATGAGCGCGTTCTCTCCTGGGGGTGAAGGGGGTGGGGGCCGCTTCGGTGAGGCCGTTCCGTGCCTGCCCGGCTCCGGTGATTCATGGGGCATGAGCCATGGGTCACCCAGGGGTCATGCCCCACGGGCCGTGAGCCGTTGCAGCATTCCTTGAAAGTTTAAGCAAAGGTCCGCGTTCACGACCGTACACAGTGATTTGAATTTGAACAACAGGGCCTAGGATGGCGTCATGGACGAGCCCCGCTGGCTGGACGAGCACGAGATGGCCGCGTGGCGCGGTTTCATCAGCGCCGGCACCCTCCTGGAGCGCCGCCTCGATCAGCAGCTCAAGGAGGACGCGGGCCTCTCCCACCCGCAGTACGAGATCCTGGCGCGCCTCGGTGACGCGCCCGGCGGCGAGCTGCGCATGAGCGGCCTGGCGGATCTCCTGCTCACCTCCAGGAGCGGCGTCACCTACCAGGTCGGACAACTGGAGAAGGCCGGCCTCGTCAGCCGCCGCGCCTGCCCCTCCGACGTACGCGGCGTCATCGCGGCCCTCACCGACGCGGGCCGCGAGCGGCTGCGCGCCTCGGCGCCCGGGCACGTCGCCCTCGTACGCGAACTGCTCATCGACGTCCTCGACCGCGACCAGCTCGCCGCTCTCGCCGACAGCCTCGGCGAGGTCAGCCGGCGATTGCGTGACGGCGCGCAGAGCGGCTGAGGGCCGGAGCCAGGTCGGGGGTCAGGTACGGGAGCGGGTCGTCCGGGGCCGCCGCAGGCGCCGTACGGCCGGAGCCGTCGCGGCGGCCGTGGCCGGGCCCGTGCCGGCCGGGGTGCTGCTGCCCGGTGTTCCGCGCGGCGGGCCCGAGCGGGTGCTGCCCGTCGCCAGCCTGCCCGCAGCCAGCCAGCCAGCCAGCCAGCCCGCAGCCAGCCAGCCGCCACCGTGCCCGCCGCCAGCCGGCCAGCCAGCCCGCCGCCACCCTGCCCGGCCCCGGCCCCGTCCACGCCGGCACTTCGCCGTCCACGGCGCGGGACCGGTCGGGTGAATCCCCGGCCCCGGACGGCGCTTGGATCGGCTTCACGCATCTACGGGGCCTGACGCTGCGTCCGCTCTCCGGCTGGTACACGCTCGGCGCGCCGCCGAACGACGAGCCCGGGGTGGCGCCCCCGGCTCCCCGGACCCCACCGCCGCCGACCTGGTCGCCGCCTACACCCTGTCTGCCAAGGGCGACGCGCCGGGGATCGTGGAGGCCGTCCACACGATGATCACCGGCGCAGACTTCGACGCAGGAAGCGCGTCCGCTCCTCCTGCCTTCTCCCGGAACACGAAATGAGAGGCCCGTACATGTCTGTGCGCACTGTTCGCGGAGGACCACGGCTGGCCGCCGTTCTGCTGGCGACCGGTCTGCTGCTCACCGGCTGCGCGGGTGACGGGGGCGGCGTGCGCGACGCGGGCCGGGCGGAGACGGCGGACAAGGCCGGGACACGTTCCGCCTCGGGTTCCGCCGCCTCGGGTTCCGCCGGCGCCGGTACCGGCGCCGACAAGGGTGGCGGCTCCGGTACCGGCGCGTCCGGGCCGCGGGAGGCCCACGGCGCCGAAGCGCAGAGGATTCCCGGCCTCGGCCCGGCGACCCGCGCCGAGATCCCCGCGGGGACCCGCCAGGCCGTCGTGGTCACCGGCATCAACCGTGACTCCAACCTGGCGTCCGTCGTGGTCTACGAGCGCGATCCGGTCACCGGCTGGGCGCCCGTCACCGAAACCTGGCCCGCGCACAACGCGCTGGAGGGGTGGACCGACGACCACAACCAGGGCGATCTGCGCTCGCCCATCGGCGTGTACGGGCTGACCGACGCGGGCGGCCGGCTGGCCGATCCGGGTTCGAGGCTCCCGTACGACCAGGGCCCGGCCTTCTCCGTCTCGGGCACCGGGTTCGAGGGCGAGCCGCTCGAAGGCTCCTTCGACTACGTCGTCGCGATCAACTACAACCGCGTACCGGGCAACACCCCGCTCGACTGGGGGCGGCCGCTCGGTGACGACAAGGGCGGCGGCATCTGGATCCACGTGGACCACGGCGGACCCACCCAGGCGTGCGTCTCCGTGCCCGTCGACCGGATGAAGGAGCTGCTGCGCACGCTGGACCCGCGGAAGAAGCCGGTCGTGGTGATGGGCGACGTGGACTCGCTGGGACTCTGAAACCGGGTCCCGGGTCTCCGGAGCCCCTGATGCCCCCGGCGTCCCCGGCGCCCCTGATGTCCCCGATGCGCCCGGTGCCCCCGTTGTCCCCGTTGTCCCCGGAGTCTCCGGCGTCCCCGATGCGCCCGCCGGCTGACGTTGAGTGATGGAGTGTTCACAGCTCACGCTCAGCTCACTGCCAGCTTGGCTCCCTAGCCTCCCCTGTCATGACAGAGACACAAGAGCCTGTAGGGAAACGGGACTTGATGCGCCGCAGGGCGGTACTCGCCGGCGGCGCGGCCATCGCCGCGGGCGGCATCGCCGCCGCGGCGGTCACCTCCGCGTCGGCGGGCGAGGACCCGGCGGCCTCGTCCTCCGCCACCCGGCCCGGTGCCACGGCGACCGGCGACGGGGAGGTGTGTTACCGGCTCACCTCGCAGACCACCGAGGGGCCGTACTACATCGACGCCGACAAGATCCGTAAGGACATCACCGAGGGCAAGGAGGGCATCCCCCTGACTCTGCGCCTCAAGGCGATCGACTCGGACACCTGCAAGCCGCTGCCGGGCGCGGCCGTCGACATCTGGCACTGTGACGCGCTGGGCCTCTACTCGGGTTACGAGGACAGCTCCACCGGCGGTGGCCCGCCGCCCACGGGCGCCCCGCCCACCGACACCCCCACCGACGCGCCGACCGACACCCCCACCGGAACGCCTCCGACCGATGGTCCCGGCGGTCCCGGCGGCCCCGGTGGTCATCAGGAGCCCACCGACGACAAGCGGTACCTGCGGGGCACCTGGCTCACCGACCGGCACGGCTTCGTCGAGTTCAGGACGGTCTTCCCGGGCTGGTACCGGGGCCGCGCCGTGCACATCCACACCAAGGTGCACGTCGGCGGCAAAATGACCGACGCCGGGTACGAGGGCGGGCACACCTGCCACACCGGCCAGTTCTTCTTCGAGGAGGCCGCGGTCCTCGACTCGGCGGAGCTGGCGCCGTACTCCACCAGCACGACGGAGCGCACGACGCTCACCGAGGACACCATCTACGACCAGAGCGGGGTCCAGGGCGGGCTGCTGAAGCTCTCGTACCGCAAGAACGACATGGCGCGCGGCGTCGTCGGCACCCTCACCATGGGCGTCGACCCGGACGAGACCCACGACGGCACCGGCCTCTGAGCCGTCGCTCCGTCGCTCCATCGATCCACGAAGCAGGGCCCGGGACCAGGCGTACCAGCCTGGTCCCGGGCCCTGCTCCCGTAGGAGGTGGAGCGTTACGCCGCCGGCTCCTCCAGGCGCGGGAAGAGCACCGCGCCCTTCGTCACCGTCGTGCCGGCCGGCAGCAGGCCCCACGTGCCCGCGTCCTGGACCCGCTGGTCGGCGAGCGCGCCCAGCGACTCCGCCGCGCCGAGCGAGTCCCACAGCTTCTGCGACGTCTCCGGCATCACCGCGTTGAGCAGGACGGCGAGCGCCCGCAGCGCGTCCGAGGCCGTGTAGAGGATCGTCGCGAGGCGCGCCCGGCCCTCGTCCGAGTCGTCCTTGGCGACCTTCCAGGGCTCCTGCTCGGTCAGATAGCCGTTGACCTGCTTGACGAAGTCGAAGACCGCGGCGATCCCGCCCGCGAAGTCCAGCTCCTCGCCGATCTTCCGGTCGGCCTCGGCGACCGCGGTCGCCAGACCGTCCCGTACGGCCTGCTCCGCGTCGCCGGGGGCGGCGTCTGCGGGCAGCGTCCCGCCGAAGTACTTGCCGACCATGGCCGCGACGCGCGAGGCGAGGTTGCCGTAGTCGTTCGCCAGCTCGGAGGTGTAGCGGGCGCTGAAGTCCTCCCAGGAGAACGAGCCGTCCTGCCCGAAGGCGATGGCCCGCAGGAAGTACCAGCGGTACGCGTCGACGCCGAAGTGCGAGGTCAGGTCCTGCGGCTTGATGCCGGTCAGGTTCGACTTCGACATCTTCTCGCCGCCGACCATCAGCCAGCCGTTGGCCACGACCCGGCCCGGTACGGGCAGCCCCTGCGCCATCAGCATGGCGGGCCAGATGACCGAGTGGAACCGCAGGATGTCCTTGCCGATGAGGTGGACGTCGGCGGGGAAGGTCGTGTCGAACTTCTCCTGGTTGGCGCCGTAGCCGACCGCCGTCGCGTAGTTCAGCAGGGCGTCGACCCACACGTAGATCACGTGCTTCTCGTCCCACGGCACCGGGACGCCCCAGTCGAAGGTCGAGCGCGAGATCGAGAGGTCCTGGAGGCCCTGCTTGACGAAGTTCACGACCTCGTTGCGGGCGGACTCGGGCTGGATGAAGCCCGGGTTGGCCTCGTAGTGCGCGAGGAGCTTCGGACCGTACTCACTGAGCTTGAAGAAGTAGTTCTCCTCCTTGAGGATCTCCACCGGCTTCTTGTGGATCGGGCACAGCTTGACGCCGTTCTCGTCCTCGATCAGATCGCCGGGGAGCTTGTACTCCTCGCAGCCCACGCAGTACGGGCCCTCGTAGCCGCCCTTGTAGACCTCGTCCTTGTCGTACAGGTCCTGCACGAACTCCTGCACACGGGCCGTGTGCCGCTTCTCCGTCGTCCGGATGAAGTCGTCGTTCGCGATGTTCAGGTGCTTCCAGAGGGGCTTCCACGCCTCCTCGACGAGCTTGTCGCACCACTCCTGCGGGGTGACCCCGTTCGCTTCCGCGGTGCGCATGATCTTCTGACCGTGCTCGTCCGTGCCGGTGAGGTACCACACCTTCTCGCCGCGCTGGCGGTGCCAGCGGGTGAGCACGTCGCCTGCGACGGTCGTGTAGGCGTGGCCCAGGTGAGGAGCGTCGTTGACGTAGTAAATGGGGGTGGTGACGTAGTACGCCTTCCCACCCTGCTCTTCGGATCCAGTGGCCGCCATGCTCGAAATGGTATCGGCCCGGAACGAGTGCCTTCACATGGATAAACCACCGTTGCTACCCGGTGGAGACCTCGGGGAAACAGCCGTCACGGTAGACAGGCACATCCTGGGAGGGAATGGGCATCATGTACAAGGCGGGGCGCCGGATGAGACGTGGGACGGATACGGCCGCGGCAACGGCCATGGCCGCGGAGCCGGATTCCGGTTCGGGGGCCGGTTCGGATTCCGGTTCGGGGGCCGGTACGGGGGCGGAGAGGGCGCCGGGGGAAGGGCCGGGGCCGGAGTCGAGGTCAGGGCCGGGAACGGCGGGGCCGGGGCCGGGGGCGGCGTCGGGTCCGGGGAGAGAGACAGGGGACGACAGCATGCGGGTACTGGTCGCCGAGGACGAGGAGGTCCTGGCCGAGCTGGTGGCCACCGGGCTGCGCCGGGCGGGATTCGCCGTCGACACCGTGTACAGCGGGGACGCCGCCCTCGCCTATCTGGGCCTGCACGACTACGACGTCGTCGTCCTCGACCGTGACCTGCCGCGCGTCCACGGCGACGACGTCGCCCGCAAGCTGGTCGCCGATTCGTCCCGTACGCGCATCCTCATGCTCACCGCGTCCGCCTCCCTGGAGGACCGCGTCGAAGGGCTCGACCTGGGCGCCGACGACTACCTGGGCAAGCCTTTCGACTTCCCCGAACTGGTGTCGCGGGTGCGCGCCCTGCGGCGGCGCAGCGCCCGGCCCGTACCGCCGCAACTGGAGCGGTACGGGGTGCGCCTCGACTCCGTACGGCGCACCGCGTCGCGGGACGGGGCGACGCTGGACCTCTCGCCCAAGGAGTTCTCCGTCCTCCAGATCCTGATGGAGGCGGACGGGGTGCCCGTCTCGGCCGAGGAGCTGCTGGAACGCGCGTGGGACGCGCACGCGGATCCGTTCACCGGGGCGGTACGGGTCTGCCTGAGCAAGCTGCGCTCGAAGCTGGGGGACCCGCCGCTGATCCGTACGGTGCCGGGAGCGGGGTACGCCCTGTGAGTCCCAGGCCCGTGAGCCCCGCGGCTCCGGTGAGCGGGCCGGTCAGCCGCGCGGCCGGGGCGCGGGGCGGGCGGCTGCTCCGGCCGTTCACCGGCTCCACGATCCGTACCCGCATCGCGCTCGTCTACGGCGGCGTCTTCCTCGTCCTCGGCGGCTGCCTGCTGACCATCGTCAACCTGCTCTCCACCGCCGGCACCCAGACGGAGGCGGCGGAGATCGCCGCCCGGGTGGCGCCGGCCCAGGTGGCGCCCGTATTACAGCCACCGTCCGTGACACGGCTGATCGGCGAGCAGCAGATCGCGCCCGTGACCGTCACCCAGGTCGCCGACAACGTGACGAACGCGGCCTCCGACGAGATGGTGTTCTGGTCGGTCGTCGCGCTGCTGGTCATGGCGGCGTGCGCGGTGGGCGTGGGGTGGTGGACGGCGGGCCGGGTGCTGCGGCCGGTGCACGCCATGACGGACAAGGCCCGCAGGCTCTCCGAACGCAATCTGCACGAGCGGATCAGAGCGCGCGGCCCGAACGACGAGCTGAAGGAACTGAGCGACACCCTGGACGCCCTGCTGGCACGGCTCCAGAAGGCGTTCGACAGCCAGCGCCGCTTCATCGCCAACGCCTCGCACGAGCTGCGCACCCCGCTGGCGACGCAGCGCACCGCGATCCAGGTCGGCCTCGACGACCTCTGCTCACCGGACGAGCTGGCGCGTACGAAGGAGACCCTGCTCGACAACAACCGGCGCAGCGAGAAGCTCATCGAGGGGCTGCTGGTGCTGGCGCGCAGCGAGCGCGAGGTGGACGACCTGGAGCCCGTCGACCTCGGCGAGGCGGTCGAGGAGGCGACGGTACGGTGCGGCGGCGAGGTGTCCCTGACGGTCAAGGACGCCGGGACCGTACGGGGCAACCAGCTGCTGCTCGGCCAGCTCGTGGGGAACCTGCTGGCCAACGCCGTCTCGTACAACGTGCCGGGCGGGACGGTGGACGTGGAGGTGACCGGCACGGTCCTCGTGGTGCGGAACACGGGCCCCGAGGTCGCGGCGGCGGACGTGGCCGCGCTGTTCGAACCCTTCCGGCGGGGCGAGGGCCGCGACCGGATGGGGCGTGGCGCGGGGCTCGGCCTCTCGATCGTCCGGTCGATCGCGGAGGCGCACGGCGGGACGGTGGACGCGGTGCCGGGCGGTGACGGCGGGGGCCTGGTGGTGACGGTGACCCTGCCGGTGCAGCCCCCGGAGCCGGCGGCGGAGGGGCGGGGGAGACGCGCGGCGGGGGACTAGGACGGTCCCGCGGCGGCGCGGGTCGTACGCACCCGGTGGCGGCGCAGGCCGTATGCACTGGTGGTGGCGCGGGGCCGGACCCACCGGTGGTGGCGCGGGCCGTACCCGACGGTGGTGCCGTGGGCCGCACCACCGGTGACGCCCCCGCGTCGCTACGCCTTGGGCGCCTGCGAGATGCGCACCATGCTGCCCGAGGGGTCACGGAACGCGCAGTCGCGCGGGCCCCAGGGCTGGTCGATGGGCTCCTGAAGCACCTCGGCGCCGGTCGCCCGCACCTTCTCGAAGGCCGCGTCGACATCGTCGGTACGGAAGATGAGCTGCTGGAGGACGCCCTTGGTGAGCAATTCCTGAAGGGCGTCGCCGTCGGCCTGGGAGCGGCCGGCGTGCGGCTCGGAGAGCACCAGCTCGACGTCCGACGGGGACGCGCTGCCGAGGGTGACCCAGCGGAACTCGCCGGAGGAGACGTCGTTGCGCACCTCGAAGCCGAGCGCGTCGCGGTAGAAGGCGAGGGACTCGTCCATGTCGTTGACGGTGACGTTGCAGTACTGGAGTGAGAGGCTCATGAAGGCAACGCTAGACGCGGGCTGTGCGGACCGCTTCTTCAATCCTGACCGGTTCGTCACCGGTCGGCACGCCTCCGGCGGTCCGGTCCCTGGCCGGCCGGGTGCGCTCCTTCGCCACGCAGGTGGGCATCGCCACGACGGCGTCGTGCTCGCGGGCCCGGTAGGCGCTCGGCGTCATCCCCACCAGCTCGGTGAAGCGCGAGCTGAACGAGCCGAGTGAGGTGCAGCCGACCTCCATGCACGCGTCGGTCACGCTCGCGCCGGCGCGCAGCAGCGCCATCGCCCGCTCGACGCGCCGGGTCATGAGGTAGCTGTACGGCGTCTCGCCGTACGCGGCCCGGAACGCCCGCGAGAAGTGCCCCGGCGACATCAGCGCGTGGCGGGCCATGGCGGGCACGTCGAGCGGACGGGCGTACTCCCGGTCGACCAGATCCCGGGCCCGGCGCAGGTGCGCGAGGTGGGCGAGCTGCTGCGGCTCCATGGGGCGAGCGTACCGCCCGCTCCGCGGACAGCCCCGGCTCCGGCCTCGGCCCCGGCCCCGGCGGAGCAGCGGGGTGCGCTGTCCGCCGGCCGGGAGGTCCTGCTACGCCGAGGTCCTGCTACGCCGGGAGGTCCTGCTCCTGGGTGGCGTCGGGGCGCCAGGCGGCGAGCAGTCCGCGGTAGAACGCGGCGGCGGGCACGTCGCGCGGGGCCGGGCCCGCGTGGAAGAAGCCGACGTTGGCGGTGGCCTCGTCCGTACCGAGCTTCCGCGCGAAGTCGAAGGCCTTGGAGTCCTCCTCGCCGAACGCCACGAACTGCCAGAAGATCGGCAGCCCGGCGGCCTCGGCGAACGCCTGCTCGGCGGCGCGTACGACGCTGGGCGCGCCGTCCGTCTGGAAGATCACCAGCGCGGGCCCGCCGTTCCCGGACCTCTCGTGGTGGGCGACGACCTCCTCGACGGCGCGGTGGTAGTTCGTACGCCCCATGCGGCCGAGGGAGCCGTTCAGTTCGTCGACCTTCCCCTCGTACGCGGAGAGCTCGATCTCCCCGGTCCCGTCGATCTCGGTCGAGAAGAACACGACGGGGACGGCCGCGCCCTCGTCCAGATGCGCGGAGAGCGCGAGCGCCTGCTCACCGAGGTGCTGGGCGCTGCCGTCCTTGAAGTACGGCCGCATGGAACCGGAGCGGTCGAGGACGAGATAGACGGTGGCGCGCCGGCCGGTGAGCTCGTACTTCTTGAGCGCGGCACCGGCGGCCTTGTAGTGGTCGGCCAGGCCGGGGGCGCGGGACTTGACGCGCGCCAGGGAGACGGCGGGGCGACCGGCGGTGGTGGAAACGGGCGCGGGGGTTCCGGCGGGCTCGGCCTCGGGCGTGGTCTCGGGCGCGGTCCCAGGCTCCGGATCTGCCTGAACGCCGGCTTCGGCCTCGGCCTCGGCCTCGGCCTCGGGCGCGGGAGTTACGGCGGCCTCGGGCGTGGGCTCGGTCACGGCTTCGGGCGTGGGCGCGACGACCGGCTCGGGCTCGGGCTCCGTGACGGCTTCCGGCTCGGGCGTGACGACCGGCTCGGGCTCAACTACCGCTTCGGGCTCGGCCTTCGCCTCCGGCTCCGGCTTCGGCTCGGGCTTGGCCTCGGTCTTCGGCTCCGGCTCGGCCGACGCCTGCGCCGGGACCGTCGGGACCGTCGGAACGGCCGGGGCCACCGGGGTCGCCGAAGCGGCCGGGGTTTCCGGAGTGGTCGTCAGCGGCTCGTCGGCCGCCCGCGTACGCGATGCCTGTGACGGCACGCTGCGCTCCGGCTCGCTCGGGCGGGCGTTGTCGAACGCCGCGGCCACCAGGTCCGCGGCCCCGGCACCGACGCCCGCTCCGGTCCCGGCGTTCGCCGTCGCGGGCGACTTCCGCGCGGGGGCCGACTTCTCCGTACGGTCCGTACGGTCCGCCTGGGACGGTACGGAGACGGACGCCGGCGCCGAGCCGGAGCCGGCGGAGTCCGAGGAAGACGCGGGAGCGGAGTCCGAGGTAGACGCAGAGGCAGAGGTAGATGTGTCGGCTGAGCCCGAGGTGGTGGACGCGTCCGCGTCCGGGGCCGAGCCGGTCGCCACGTCCGGCGTCGCGTCCGACGCCGTCGCCGACCCGTTGCGCTCCTCCGCACGGTCGCGTCCGAACACCTTGCGCAGCAAGCTCCGAATGCCCATGGGCGAGCCTTTCAGATGAGGTGGGTGCGGTGTCCGCCGCCGGGGAAACGCGCATCCCTGGCCAGGGCGGATACGTAAGGTTAGCGGCCGTCCCCGGCGATCTACGGCAGGGGCGGTTTACGTAACGGGCAGAAGGGTATCGGCGTGACTGCCCCGTTGCCTCGCGTTTGCGGGCGTGCCGGGCATTACTCTCCCCGGACCACTCGGTCGATTCGGATTCACGCGCCGTTCACCTTCCGGCTGCCGCCCTGCTGGGGCCTGCGCTTAGCGTCACCGCCGAGACATCCCGACACCCTGTCGGCGCGGTGCGCGCCGAACCACCACCGGAGGCGATCGTGCGCAAACTGCTCCCGCTGCTCAGCTCCCCCTCTTCCCCGCATCCCGGCGGCCGTTCCGCCCTGACCTGCCGTTACCGCTGTGGTGACGCCTGCTTCCACGAGGTGCCCAACAAGAGCGACAACGAGTACGTCGGTGATGTCATCGCCGGTGCCCTGTCGAGGCGTTCGATGATGCGGGCCGCCGCTGTCGTCACGGTCGCGGGCGCCGCGGGCAGCGCGTTCGCCCTCGGTGGTCCCGGTGGTTCCACCGCTTCCGCCGCCCCCGTCGTCGGCGACGGCCACGGCAACGCCGGTGCGAGTGGCGGTTCCGCCACGACCGACGGCGCCCGCGGCCTGCGCTTCGAACCGGTGGCGCCCAACACCGCCGACAAGGTGACGATCCCCGCCGGCCACAGCCAGAACGTCGTCATCCGCTGGGGCGACCCGATCCTGCGCGGCGCGCCGGCCTTCAACCCGGACAAGCAGACGGCGAAGGCCCAGGCCGGCCAGTTCGGCTACAACAACGACTTCCTGAGCCTGCTGCCCATGACGGGGAAGAGCGAGCAGGGACGGCAGCTCCTCGTGGCCAACCACGAGTACACGGACGAGATCCTGATGTTCAAGGGGTACGACCCGGCCAAGCCGACCCGTGAGCAGGTCGAGATCGCCTGGGCGGCGCACGGACTCTCCGTCGTCGTGGTCGAGGAGGACCGCAAGAGCGGCAAGCTCACCGCCGTCACCCGCCACCAGCTCAACCGCCGCCTCACCGTGAAGAGCGAGTTCCGCCTCACCGGTCCGGCCGCGGGCAGCGATCTGCTGCGTACCTCCGCGGACCGTACGGGCAGCAAGGTGTACGGCACGCTCAACAACTGCGCGGGTGGGACCACCCCGTGGGGCACCACGCTGCACGGCGAGGAGAACTTCAACCAGTACTTCGCCAACGGTTCCAGCCCGACCGACCTGCGGTACGGCATCGGTACCGGCGCGACCGAGCGCAAGTGGGAGCTGTTCGACAAGCGCTTCGACCTCAAGCAGGAGCCCAACGAGGCGCACCGCTTCGGCTGGGTCGTCGAGCTGGACCCGTACGACCCGGACTCGACGCCCCGTAAGCGCACCGCTCTCGGCCGCTTCAAGCACGAGGCCGCGCAGCCGCGCCTGACCGCCGACGGCCGGCCCGTCGTCTACATGGGCGACGACGAGCGCTTCGACTACCTCTACAAGTTCGTCTCGTCGAAGAAGATGAAGAAGGGCGGCGGGCGCGCCGCCCACGAGCACAACCTCACGCTGCTCGACGAGGGCACGCTGTACGTCGCGAAGCTGACGGGTGACAGCCCGGCGGGCGACATCGACGGCTCGGGCAAGCTGCCGAACGACGGCGAGTTCGACGGTTCCGGCGTGTGGATCCCGCTGGCCACCGGCGAGGTGTCGCACGTCCCGGGCATGTCCGCCGACGAGGTGTACGTCTTCACGCGCCTCGCGGGCGACAAGGTCGGCGCCACGAAGATGGACCGTCCCGAGGACGTCGAGCCGTCCCCGCGCACCGGCCGCGTCTATGTCGCGCTGACGAACAACACCGACCGCGGCAAGGCCGGCAAGGCGGGCCCCGACGAGGCCAACCCGCGCAACGCCAACAAGCACGGGCACATCCTGGAGCTGGCGGAGAACTGGGACGACCCGGCGGGCGACGGCTTCGCCTGGCGGCTCTTCCTGGTCGCGGGCGACCCGAAGGACCCGGCCACGTACTTCGCGGGCTTCCCGAAGGACAAGGTCTCCCCGATCTCCTGCCCGGACAACGTCGCCTTCGACCCGCACGGCAACCTGTGGATCTCGACGGACGGCAACGCGCTCGGCAACCACGACGGGCTGTTCGGCGTCGCGACGCAGGGCGAGCGGCGCGGTGAGCTGAAGCAGTTCCTGACGATGCCGAACGGCGCCGAGACCTGCGGCCCGATCATCCAGGACCGCCGGGTCCTGGTCGCGGTCCAGCACCCGGGCGAGGTCGACGGCGCGTCGGTCGAGAAGCCGGCGAGCGCCTGGCCCGACGGCCCCGGCAAGATCGTCCGCCCGTCGGTGATCTCGGTCTGGCGCAACGACGGCCGTGACATCGGCGTGTGACGCCGGGCGCGTAGTCGCGCGACGGGCATGACCAGGGGTGGCGCCGCTCGGACCGGCGCCACCCCTTCCGCGTGCCCGGCCCGGCTACCCTCGACGTATGGCTTCTGAGGCTTCCGGTACGAGCGCGGGCGCGGCACCGGTGTCGGCGCCGGGCGAGGGAACGGCCCGGGTCGACACCTGGATCTGGTCCGTACGGCTCACCAAGACCCGTTCCCAGGCGGCCGCGGCCTGCCGCGCGGGCCATGTCCGCGTCAACGGGGAACGCGTCAAACCCGCGTACACCCTGAAGCAGGGCGACGAGCTCCGCCTGCGGCACGCGGGCCGCGACCGGGTGGTCGTGGTCTCCCGTACGGTACGGAAACGGGTCGGCCCCCCGGTGGCGGCCGAATGCTACGTCGACAACAGCCCGCCGCCCCCGCCGCGCGAGCTGACCCCGTCGGTCCCGGTGCGGGACCGGGGCACGGGACGTCCGACGAAGCGGGACCGCCGGGAGATGGAGCGGTTGCGCACCTCCCCGGACTCCTGAAGTCCGCCAGGGCTCCTGAAGTTGCTCAGGACTTCTGAACCTCAGGACTTCTGAACCTCAGGACTTCTGAACCTCCCCGGGCTCTGGAAACTGTTTGAGTGAGCGTTCTCGTCCTCGAAAAGGAAGCGGGCGTGGGCGGCCCGCGAAGCGCCGGGCAGGCGACTCATTCAAGCCAGACTCCATAAGCGGAGCACGACCGATCGGGCTGGGACGGTGCCCGAACAATGCGGCGGGTGGGCCCGTTCGGTGCCCGCGTCGAGCGGCTGGAAATTCCTCCGCGACTGCCGTCTGAAAGGCGACGGCGGCCACCACGACATGCTCGGCATCGCCCGCCTGTGCGACCTCGGGCCGGTCGGATGAGGGGCAGCGACGCTGGTCAACCGGCACGCCGTAGATCATTTACGGGACGGCGCCTACTTATGGCCAATGAGGTGAATCCGGGATGGGGAGTTACATGAAGCTCAAACCGCCCAAGCCGGGGAAAACCTTTGATCATCATTGACAACCGGCGCTCAATCAGCTCTCGCATCTGCCGGCGATCCGGGCCGTAGGGCTCAAAATGCATCGTTCCCAGCGGCTTCCCCTGGTTCCGATTGCTGCATCGTTGACACAGCTGGGAAAGATCACCCAGACTCAAATCTGGTAGCGCGGATTCCGGGTTATGTGAAAGTCAGGAGCAGTGGACCGGTGACCAGTGGTGATGTCGGGTGATGGTGAGTTCTTGCGTAATCCTCTATTCATCGAGATGTCACTGCATGGCCACGCGGAAGTGGAACAAGGGGTGAAGAGGTGTGAGGGCATGCGTGCGGCATGTTCACCGTATTGGCGAGAGCTTGGTGGTTCAATTCGCGAACGGCATGTGTTCCACCATCGCGGCCGGTGTGGAAGCGCGATGAGTGCACACGTCGCCTCGCCTGCTGGTTCCCAGGCACTCCTGTCGCCGAGGGTGGCGCGATCCACGGTGTTGCCCGTTGCTCAGCAGCAGGTTTCTGTGTGGTGTCCCGCGGCCCCTGGGCCCACCCCCATCACTCCTGGAAAACCGCCCGCGGCGGGCCACAGAACGCTATGAGCCTGTTCACCGTCGAGTGATCGCGGAGAAATCAGACGCGCAGCGCATGGGCAATGGGTTGGCGATCACCTTGAGATGTACGCCCCCGGAGCGGATTCCCTGGACGGCCGGTGGAGCGTCACCTGGCTTGCTCGATGCCGGGAGTGACCGGCCGGGAACAAGGGTCTCAGCTCGCTGATCTCCGACCGACCGTGTTGCGGCCGGCTTATTCCGTTCTTTCTGATCCGGGCTGTCTCGCCATTCATGCCGATCCGGATGGGCGCGAAATCGAGTTCCCAGCACGGTGACCCCTTCGCGCCGGTCCTGTGCCATCCATCGAGAGGAAGTCATCCGTGACCACCCTGCCCGACGCCGTCGTACGGTCCGCGACAAGCACGGTCGCGAACGAACTCACCACAGATACGCTGCTCCAGCTGGCCAATCGGGAGATCGCCGCGATTCACGTGCGCGGCTATTACCCGGCCGAGATCGCGGCCGAGGCCGCCAAAAAAGCAGTCAATCACCAGGAACTCGGTCATTACCACAAGCAGCACACCAGCAGTGTCGGTCGTGTCTACATGCCTCACATCGATACCAAATGGGACAAGGAACTGACGGACAAGTACCACGAGCAGGCGCTCCCGGCGATCGAAGACGTCCGCTCGATCTTCCATCCCTACATAGCGCCGGTGGACCGCATCCGACTGGAGCTGCAAGAACTGTGGCCGGCCGGCGCCAACCTGCTGCGCCTGCGGGACCGGACCTGCTTCGTCGGTGCCCTCCGCGTCTTCCAGCCGAACACCTCGGAGTTCTGGCCGCACAGCGACGCGATCGATCAGGAGACCGACGCCCCCGAGATCGAGGGCGTGCTCAACCAGCTCGTCGCCAACATCTACTTGCAGTCGGCCGATGAGGGCGGCGATCTCCAGCTCTGGTTGCGTGAGCCCACTGCGGAGGAGACGGAGCGGATCCTGGAGGTCGAGGGCCTGGATCCGGACACCATCGAGAAGCCGGTGCTCCAGATCCACCCGGAAGCCGGGGACCTCATTCTCATCAGCCCCCGTCAGCTGCACGCGGTGACGCCGGCCAAGGACCAGCACCGGGTCGGGGCCAGCGCCTTCATCGTCACCAAGGGCCCGCAGGAACCGCTCCTGTTCTGGAGCTGACGCGTCACCACCCGCCGCCCGGCCACGAGTCGACACCCGGAGGACGACAGCAGATGCTCCCGGCTCAGGTCCAAGCGCACGCGAGGGCCCACCCGAACCGCACGGCTGTCGCCGTGGGTCAGGATCGTCTGACCTACGCACAGCTCGACGTCCGGGTCTCGCGACTGGCCCGCCGTCTGCGCCACCGAGGCGTCGGCCGCGGGCACCTCGTCGGCGTGTACCTGGACCGTACGCCCGCGACGGTCGCCGCGCTCCTGGCCGCGCTCTCCGCCGGTGCGGCCTACACCGTGGTCGACGTGACCGATCCGGTCTCCGAGGGGGCGGGCCGTCTCGCCGCGGCCCGCCCCGACGTGGTGCTCGGCGCGGCACCGTACCTCGACGAACTACGTCGGCATGGGCTCGACGTGATCGACGTCCACGAGAACATCCCCGGGGACTCCGGGGAGCCCCCCGAGGAGGGCGTGACCACGCCCGCGGCGCAGGACACCGCGTACGTGCTGCACACTTCCGGCTCCACCGGGGTGCCCAAGGGCGTCATGGTCTCGCACGCCAACATCAGGCACTACACCGAGTCTCTGCTGGAGCGGCTCGGCATCACCGAGCCGCTCCAGTACGCCCACGTCACCACGCTCGCCGCCGACCTCGGCAACACCTGCGTCTTCCTCGCCCTGTGGACCGGCGGCACCCTGCATCTGGTGGACGACGCCACACGGCGCGACCCCGCGGGTCTGCTCCGCCATCTGCGTGCCGAGGGGATCGACGTCCTCAAGACCACGCCCTCGCACTGGAGCGTCCTGTTCCAGGCCTACGGGCTCGACGGCGCCACCCGGCCGAGGCTCCGGCATCTGCTGCTCGGCGGTGAGCTCCTGCCCCTGCCGCTGGCCCGCAGAGTCATCGCCTCCGGCATCACCGCCACACTGGTCAACCACTACGGCCCCACCGAGACGACGGTCGGCGTCTCCGTCCACCTCCTCACCTCCGAGACCGACCTCGACGCCCTGGGCGACGCGGCGTCGGTGCCGATCGGCCGCCCGCTCGGCGCGAACCGGCTCTTCGTCCGCACGCCGGACGGAGCCTTCCAGGAGCGGGACGCGACCGGCGAGCTGTACGTCGTGGGCCCTTCGGTCGCACGCGGCTACCGCGGCGACCCGGAGGCCACCGCGGTGGCGTTCACCGAGGAAGTGGCCGCGCGGTATCCCGGTCTCGGCGTGGCCTATCGCACCGGCGACCGGGTCCGCGCCGACCCCCACGGTGTGCTGGAGTTCCTCGGCCGCGGCGACCGGCAGGTCAAGGTGCGCGGCCACCGCGTCGAACTCGGCCACGTCGAAGCCGCGTTGCGAGGGGTGCCCGGCGTCACCGACGCCCTCGCGATGCTGCTCCCCGGAGAGCAGGGCCGACTGGTCGCCGTGGTCAGCGCACCGGGTGCCCGGGAGCGATCGGGCTCGCTCCGGGCCCGGGCCCGGGACGTGTTGCCTCCGTACATGGTCCCGGACCGGATCGATGTGCTCGACGTCTTCCCGCGGACCGGCAACGGCAAGACCGACCTCGCGGCGCTGCGCCGGCTGGCCGAGGAGAGCCCCGGCGAGCGCCGGAGCGCACCTTCCGCACAGGATCCGCTGCTCGACGAGGTGCTGACGGCCTGGCGGCGCCAGCTCGGTCACGACGACTTCACCCCGTACGACGACTTCTCGTCGGTCGGCGGGAACTCCATCGACGCCATCCAGGTGATCGCGGACCTGCAGTCCCGCGGCCACCGGGTATCCGCCGCCGCGTTTCTGGCCGAACCCACAGCAGCCGCCCTGGCCACCCGGCTACGGGCGGGCGCCGCGGGCGGGGGACCCGCGACCACGGACCGGCCGGTGGTCGCGTTCCAGGCCGAGGACACCGCGCTGTCACCCGCCCAGGACTGGTTCTTCCGGCAGCACTTCGCCCAGCCCGACCAGTGGAACCAGGCGGTGCTGCTGGACGCCGACCCGCCCGTCCGGCCGGAGATCATGGCCGCCGCGGTGGCCGACGTGATACGCCTGCACCCGTTGCTCCGTACCGCCTTCCGCCCCGGGCCGAGCGGTGTCCGCCGCGTGCTCACCGAGCCCGGCGCTCCCTTCACCGGCTCCACCCTGCCGGACGCCGCCGCGGCGGCCGAACGGCACATCGAGGAGACCGCCGCCGCCTGCCAGCAGAGGATCCGGGTCGAGGACGGCACCCTGTTCCAGGCCCACCTGTTCCTCGGCACGGAACGGAGCCACCTGTTGCTGGTGGCCCACCACCTGTGCGTCGACGCCGTCTCCTGGCGCATCGTCACCGGCGACCTGGCCCACTGCTACGCCGAACGGCTGCGCGGCGGAACCCCGTCCCTCGCTCCCGCACCCACCGACTTCGGCGACTGGGCGACCCACCTGCGCGGCCAGGCCCCCGTCCTCGCCGACGACCTGGTGCACTGGGCCGACATCGCCACCTCGGCTCCGGCCTCCGACGCCCCCGGCGGCAACCGCGAGGGCGACGCCGAGACGGTCTGGTTCCGCCTCTCCCGCGCCCAGACCGACGCGCTGCATCGCACCAGGCTGCCCCCTCATGCCGTCCTGCTCGGCGCCTTCGCCCAAGCGCTGGCCACCGCGCGTGGCACCGACGAGGTCGTGGTGGATGTCGAGAGCCATGGACGGCTCCCCCTGGACGAGGCCCTGGACGTCTCCCGCGTGGTGGGCTGGTTCACCTCCACCTTTCCGGTCGGCATCGCCGCCGTCGCCGACGACATGACGGCTACGGTCAAGGCCGCCGAGGTCGCGCTGACGGACGTGCCCCGACTCGGCATCGCCTACGGGCTCCACGGCCGGCCGCGGCGCACCGACGTGTGCTTCAACTACCTGGGCACGCTTGCCTTCCCTCAGGACGACGAACTGCGGCTGTCGCCCTCACGGCACCGGCTCGGCCCCGTCCGCGGACCGGAGAACGACCGCGGTCACGCCCTCAAGCTCACCGCGCGCCTGTACGACGGCCAGTTGGTCGCCGACCTGTCCTACCCCTCACGCCCGCACGACTCCGGGCGGTTGGCCGACCTGGCACGCGACACCCGGGCGCATCTGCTGGAGGCGGCCGGACTTCCTCCGGAGGAGGGGCAGTTCGTGGTGGAGCCCTGCTCCTCCACGGGGCTGCTCGTCCAGGTCCCCCGCACACTGCGCTTCGAGCCGTCGGCCGGCGGCGGCCTCGGACGGACCGGCGTGCGGGAGTACGGCACCGTGCTCCTCACCGGCGCCACCGGCTTCATCGGTGCCCATCTCCTGCACCTGCTGCTCACCCGTACCAGCGGCACGATCCACTGCCTGGTCCGCGACCGCGACGGCCGCCCGGCCGCCGAGCGGCTGCGCGAGACGCTCGCCTGGTACCTGCCCGAGGTCGACTTCGACCGTTACGCCGACCGGCTCACCGTGCTGGCCGGTGACCTCGCCGAGCCCGCGTTCGGCCTGTCCGACCAGGAGTACGAACGACTGGTCCGCGAGGTCGAGGCCGTCTACCACCTGGCCGCCGACACCCGTTTGTTCGGCGACCGCGAGAGCTTCACCCGTCTCAACACCGAACCGGTGCGCGCGGTCGTCGCTCTCGCCTCCACCGGCCGGCCGAAGGACCTGCACTACGTGTCCACCCTCGCGGTCTGCGGTACCGGGCCGGAGGGCGAACCGGCGGTCTTCTCCGAGGAGAGCCTCACCATCGGCCAGAGCTTCCTCAACGAGTACGAGCGCAGCAAGTACGACGCGGAGCGGATCGTCCACGAGTTCGCCGCGGCCGGCGGCGCGGGTTTCGTCTACCGGTCCGGCAACGTCACCGGCCACTCGGTCACCGGCCGCTTCCAGCGCAACGGCGGTGACAGCCGGCTGGTCCAGCTCCTGCGCGCCGCGGTACGGATCGGCCGGGTGCCCAGGGTCGACGCGCGGACGGTGGCACTCAGCCCGGTGGATGTGGTGGCTGAGGGCATCCTGGCGATCTCGCGGAGCGAACGGGTGTCCGGCGGCACCTTCCATGTCGACACGCACCACGAGGTGCCCTACGCGGACCTGTTCGCCGCCCTGCGCGGGCTCAGGTGTGTCCTGGAGCCCGACGAGGCCGCCGACTTCGCGCCGCTGTTCGCGGACCATCTGGCCGGCGGCGACGAACAGATCGCTCTGGCGCATTTCTGGGCGAGCCGTCCGGAGCGCAACGTCCGTTACGACCACAGTCGCACCCGTCGTCTGCTCGCCCGCCTGGACGTGTCGTTCCCCGCGCCGGACCGTACCTGGCTGCACGCCTGGCTGACCGGCCTGATCGACCGGGGCGAGCTGCCGCGCCCGCCCGTTCCGCCCTCTCCATGAGCCAGCCGACCGACGAACCACAGGGACTCAACATGACAGACCGACGCATCGCAGTCGTGACCGGGGCCTCGTCAGGGATCGGGCGGGCCGTCGTCCACCACCTCGCCCATCAGGGCGCCCACGTGGTGGCCGCCGGCCGGCGCGCCGAACGACTGAAGGAACTGGCCGAAGAACTGCGTACGGCGCCCGGCCTGGTCGTACCGCTGGCCGGCGACATCGCGCAGGCCGGCCACACCGAGGAACTGCTGGTCACGGCCGAGCGGGAGTGGGGACCGGCCGACGTGTTCGTCGCCGCCGCCGGGCAGGGCCTGCCCGGCACCGTGCTGGGCTCCGACCCGGAGCGGTGGCAGCAACTCGTGGAAGTCAACTACCTCGCCATGCTGCGCCAACTCCGCTCGGTCGGCGCCGATTTCCGTAAGCGTGCGGAGGCCGACGGCGCCGCGCGGGTGCGGGACATCGTGGTCGTCGGCTCGACCGTCGGCCGGCAGGTGTCGGCGGCGAATCCGGTCTACGGCTCGACCAAGTTCGCGGTGCACTCGCTGGTGGAGGCACTGCGGCAGGAGGTGTGCTCGTACAACATCCGGGTGACCCTGATCGAACCGGGGTTCGTACGCTCCGGGTTCCAGGAGGCCGCGGGATACGACGCGGCGTGGTTCGAGGCGGTCGCCGAGGAGAACGGGCCGCTGCTGGTCCCGGAGGACGTCGCCGACGTCGTCGGGTACGTGATCGGGCGCCCGGCGCATGTCCACCTCGACGACATTCGTCTGCGCCCCACTCGCCAGCGGGCCTGACCGGACGGCCCGTCGGCCTGTCCCACCCGCCCACCGGCCTGCGCGTCCACGGGACGACCCGTCCACCGGCCTCCCCGTCCACCGGCCGAGCCGGACCGGCCACGCCTCAGGGGCGCACCCGCATCTGGCGGATGGCGCTCCGTCGATCACGTAATCCCGCACCGACCGTTGAACGGGCCGGCGGAATGGAGTTCCGATGTCTTCCCACGAGAATTACGTCCGCCGGGTGCTTGAGGCGCTGGCGTCCGAACCCGACCGGATCGCCCTGTGGCGGGACGGCGAGGAGTTCACCGCGGGCCAGTTCTCCCGGGCGGTCCTCACGGCGGCGGAACGGCTGCGGCGGCACTTCACGGAACACGGAGCTCCGAGCACGGAAGGCAAGGTTCCGGTGGTGGCGGTGCTGACCGTCACCAACAGCCCGGCGACCATCATCTTCCGCTACGCGGCCAACCTGGCCGGGGCCACCCTGGTCCACCTGCACTCCACGAACGCGGTGGATCCCACCGATCAGCTGGCCGCCGCCGGCCGGCAGGCGATCCTCAGCAGGACCGGGGCGACCTTCCTCGCCGTCGACAAGGAGAACCTCGACGCGGCCCGCGAGCTGTGCGACCGGCTGCCAGAACCACCGCGTCTCGCCGCGCTCGGCACCCTCGGCCCCGATGTCCTGGACCTCTCGTCGGGCGACCCGGATGCCTTCGGCCTCGACGCCGTCGAGGCCGACCCCGAACAGCCGGCCGTGGTGATCTGCACCAGCGGTACCAGCGGCAGCCCCAAGGCCGTCACGATGCCGTACCGCGTCCGCAGCCTCTACCTCCAGGTGGGCCTCAAGGTGGGCTTCCAGTCCCCGGAACCCCTCGTGTACCTGTCGACCCTGCCGGTGAGCAACTCCAGCGGCTCCGTCGTCGACCTCGCGCTCGCCTCCGGCGGAACGGTCGTCCTGCACGACGGGTTCGAGGCGGGCGCGGTGCTGCGGGCCGTGGAACAGCACCGCGTCTCCACGCTGACGATCACCCCGCCGCAGCTGTACATGCTGGTCGACCACCCCGACATCGCCACGACCGACCGGTCCAGCATCAGGGCCATCACCTACGTCGGCTCCCCCGCGGCACCCGCCCGACTGGCCGAGGCGGTCGAGGTGTTCGGCCCGGTGCTGGTCCAGATCTACGGGACCACGGAGACCAGCCCCATCAGCGTCCTGACCCCGCCGGACCACGTGGACCCGGAACTCCTGCGTACCGCCGGGCGTCCCGCCGCGGAGGTACGCATCCGCGACCTGGACGACGACCGTGACGTCCCGCCCGGCGAGATCGGCGAGGTGTGTGTGCGGAGCCCGTCCACCATGCTCGGTTACTGGGGCGAACCGGAGCTGACCGCCGTGACCGTCCGCGACGGCTGGGTGCACACCGGCGACCTCGGTTCCATCGGCGGGAACGGCTTTCTGCGCCTGCACGGCCGGATGGGCGAGGTGATCAAGACCAACGGCATCAAGGTCCGTCCCACGGATGTGGAGAACGCGCTGCTGACCCATCCGGAGGTCGCCCAGGCCGCGGTGTACTGCGTGGTCGACGACGACCGCGTGGAGCACATCCACGCCTCCGTCGTGGTGCGGCCGGGCGGCACCGCCGACTCCGGGACGCTGATCGGCCACGTCGCCGCCGAGCTGACCCCGAAGCACGTACCGGCCGTGGTGACGTTCCACGACGCGCTGCCCCTCACCGGTGCCGGCAAGCCGGACAAGCGGGCGCTGGCCGCAGGGCACAGGGGTGCGGCATGACACCGGCCGCCGCGCCCGCATGTGGCCGAGTCCGCCACCCGGCGACCCGACCGGCGCTTGAAGCTCTTAAAAATCGGGTGACGGCGAGGGGTTGACCCGGCCGGCCGTGGTCGGGGGTGCCGATCCCTCGGCCGACTGCGAGGACGGTGTCGCCGTCGGCGGCGCGAGGGACGGCCCGTTGACCGGGGTGGTCCCGTCCGGGTCGGCCTCCGGCACCGGACGGTCGGACCGGGGCTGCGAGGTGGGGGCGGGACTGGGCGACGCCGGCGAGGTGGGCGCGACCGAGGGGGCCGGCGGGGGCGGGCTGCTCGCGGGCGGCGGGGCGAGCGGGGCCGTCGGGGTCGTGGGCGCCATCTCCGCCGCGTAACGCAGCGGCAGCACGACGAGGGTGACGACGGCGCAGGACACCCCGACCCCGACCGCGGTACGGAGCAGCCGGCGGCGGGCGGCGGTGCGGCGGATCGCCTCGTAACGGCCGGGCGGCGGGCGCAGATGGTCGGAGGACGGTCGCAGGATGACGGCGAGCGGGTCGTCGGGCTCGAACTCCGGATCCTCGTCAGAGTGTGTGATCAACGCTTCTCCTCAGGTGGGCGCGGAGCAGTTCTCGGGCCGCGTGGAGGTCGGCCTTGACGGTTCCTTCCTTGCGCCCGGTCAGTACGGACACCTCCCGGATCGGCATGTCGGCGTAGTAGTGCAGCAGGATCGGGACGCGCAGCCGTTCCGGCAGTGACTGTACGAGCAGCCGGACCGAGGGGTCGTCCTGCTCGGTCGGCGGGCGGATCGAGGCTTCGACCCCGGCCCTGCGCACGGCCCTGCGCTCACGCTCCAGCTTGCGCCAGTGGTCCCTGACGAGGTTGGCGGCGGTGACGTAGAGGAAGCCCTGGGGCTCCGCGACGGAAGTCCAGCGCGCCCAGAGCCGGGTGAACGCCTCCGAGGCGATCTCGTGGGCCGTCTCGTCGTCGTCGACCAGCCGTCGGCACCAGCCGGAGAGGCGCGGGTAGAGCGCGGCGAACAGCTCGGACGCTGCTTTCTCGCGGGACCGTTTCAACGCTCTCCATGGTCGTGAGGGCACTCGTGGGGGGAGGCAGGGGGGAGGCCCCGGGCCGGCGGATCACGGTTCCACCGGCCCGGGGCCGCGTACGGGGCGGGGGTTGGGGCGGGGGTCAGGAGGACGCGGACGCCAGCCTGGCGAAGGCGATCACGTTGTCGGGGTAGCCGTCCTTGGTGAGGGCTCCGCCGCAGGTGATGAGACGCAGTTCGGGCCGGTCAACGTTCCCGTAGACCTCCTCCGTCGGGAAGTCGGCCTTGGCGACCGTCCGTACGGCGGTGACGGCGAACGTCGCCCGCTCGCCGTTCTCCAGGCGTGCCACGATCCGGTCCCCCTCCTGCAACCGGGACAGCTGGTGGAAGACCCCGGCCCCGTAGGAGCCGACCGTGACATGGCCGAGGATCACCGAGGGGCCTTTCCGGCCCGGCACCGGCGAGTGCTGGTACCAGCCCGCCCGGTCGTTCGCGGAGATCGGGGGCGTCTGCACGGTCCCGTCCGGGGCCAGCCCCAGCGTCATGACCGCGGTGTCGACGCCGATGGCCGGGATCTCCAGCCCGACCGGCACCGTACGCCCGCCGTCCGGCGCCGTACGCGCGGACGGGGGCGCCGGCGACGGCGTGCCGCCGGAGCGCGCGGCGGTGTCGCGTGCCGCCGTCCCGTCACCTCCGGCGCCGCAGCCCACCAGCAGTGCGGCCGTCGACGCGGTCGCCGTGGTCAGGAAGGCGCGCCTGGAGAGCGAGGTCACGCTCCGGTCGCCTGGCGGCGCCGTACGAGAAGGATGGTCGCGCCGCCCACGGCGAACGCGGCGGCGGCGCCGCCGCCGATCAGCCCGCCGCCGATCCCGGAGTCCGCCACGGGCGCGGCACCGGTGTCGGGCGCGCCCTTGGGCACGACGGTGACCTGGCCCGGCTGCTCAGGGGCGGCGCTCGGCGCCTCGGCCGCGGGCTCGGCCGCGTTGGCCTGGGTGGGGGCCTCGGTGGGGGCCTGCTCGGGGGCGGCGGCCTGGGTGGGGGTCTGGGTGGGGGCCTGGTCGGGGGTGGGGGCCTGGGTGGGGGCGGCCGGGGCCGGGGTGGGGTCGGTCGTGGACGCGGTGACGGGGGCCGGGGCCTCCCCGTCGGCGAACGCGGGGACGGCGCCCGCGAGTACGGCGGTGGCCGCGAGTGCCAGGGCACTGAAGACAGTTCGGCGCATGAATCGCTCTTTTCGTCGGTCCGCCCGCCCGGTGGACGCGGCGGGCTGCTTACGGATCGAGCGGAGAGACGAGGCAGCGGCCGGACCGGTTGTAAAGAGATGGCAAAGTCGCCGGAGGGATGTTCCGGGGCGGGCGTCAGGCGGTGACGATCTCGGTGAAGCGCCGGGTGTCGATGTTGCCGCCGGAGGCGATCAGGCCGATCCGCCGGGCGCGGTGCTCGACGCGACCGGAGACCGCCCGCCCCGGGCCCGGCCTCCGCCGACGGCCCGGGGCGGGCGGGGTTCAGCGCACGTCGACGTAGTCGCCGGTGGCCGTGGTGCCCGCGGTGGTGGAGGTGCCGGTGAACTTCCAGCGCCAGTAGCCGTCCGAGGCCGCCTTCACGGTGGTCTTGAGGCTGCCGGACCCGTTGGTCTTCACCGTCTTGACGAGGGAGTAGGTGCTGCTGTCCTTCTTACGGAACTCAAGCCGTACGGACTGGGATCCGTAGCCCGCGTACTTGTTCGTGTTCCAGTCGGCGCGGGTGAGCTTGCCGGTGACGGTCAGCGTCTTGCCCTTCTGCACCGGCTCCGGGGACGCGTCGACGGCCAGTTGGGCGGCGCGCTTCACGGGGACGGTCGAGTAGTAGTCACCGTAGAGGTCACCGTCCTTGCCGAACGCCTGGGCGTGGACCCGCCACGTGCCCGCCTGCACGTTACGGAACCACTCGGCACGCGGGTCGATGGTGAGGGTGGCCTTGCAGGAGTACCGCGACTTCCCCGCGGACGTGCAGGTGGCGGGCTTCTGGTAGAAGTTGTAGTGCGGATCGTCGTGCTCGATGGCCAGGTCGGCCTCCTTGATGCCGGAGTCCTCGGTGACGGTCGCCGTGACCGTGAAGGACTTCTTCGCGCTGGTGCCGACAACGATGCTGCTGCCGCCGTTGGCGACCACATCGCTGATCGACAGGTTGTCCTTCGCCGCGAACGCGGCCGGCGCGGTGAAGACGGAGAAGGCCAGAGCCCCCGTCGTGACGGCGGCCACGACAGAGGTGGCGGTGGTGGCGCGTACGCCCATGAATCCCCCTCGGGAACCGCGGCACGCCCGGTCTCCCCACCCGGCGTGCCGCTCGGTGTGCTGGAAAAGACCTTGATCGTACAGAGCGCGTACGTCGCCACCGGACCTGCCTGGAACGGGACTTCGGGGGTGGGGCCGATCCGCGGGCGTGGACGGGTTCGTTGTCCCCGTGCGCGGGAATGGCCGTATTCACGGTCGCGAAAGCGGAAACTCGAACACTCCGAGGGGAAACCGATGAGCAGCCACGACGACCTGACACAGGACCTTGATCTTCAGCCCGAGAAACCGCATTCCGCGCGGTTCTGGAACTACCTGCTGGGCGGCACGGACAACTTCGAGGCGGACCGCGAGCTGGGCGAGCGGATGAAGCGGGAGTGGCCCGGTGCCGTCGATCTGGCCCGCGCGAGCAGGGCGTTCCTCGGGCGGACCGTCCGTCATCTGGCCGCCGAGCACGGCATCCGGCAGTTCCTCGACGTCGGAACCGGCCTGCCGACCGCCGACAACACCCACGAGGTCGCCCAGCGCGTCGCTCCCGACGCCCGGATCGTCTACGTCGACCACGACCCCATCGTGCTCGCGCACGCCCGCGCCCTGCTCACCAGCACCCCGGAGGGCGCGACCGACTACATCCACGGAGACCTGACCGACCCGGACAGCGTCCTGGCCCACGCGGCACGGACCCTCGACCTCGACCGGCCGGTCGCGCTGATGCTGCTGTCCGTCATCGGCCACATCCCCGACCCGGCCGACGCCGCGAGGCTGGTACGGGCGTACACGACCCGTCTGGCGCCGGGCAGTTGCCTCGTCCTGTGCACCACGATCTCGACACCGGAGGCCGACGCCGCGAACGAGACGTACGCGGCCTCGGGCACCCACCCCTACGTCACCAGTACCGCCGGGCAGATGGCGGCGTTCGCCGACGGCCTCACCATCCCACCGCCCGGACTCGGTCCCATCAACCGCTGGTACCCCGAGGACGGGACGACGGCCCCGGACGTCGAACAGTGGGGATACGTCGCCCACAAGGAATGACCGGCCACGTCGCGCCCGCCGGTCCGCACGCCGTGCGGAATGCCGCTCACCGTCCGGCGGTGAGCGCGCCACCGCCCGCAGCGGTTGCCACCCGCCGGCGGGCGCGGCTCCGTACGTCGCCACTCCGCCTCCCCCGAGATCCTCCCGACCAGTCGTGCAAGAGGCAGCGAATCAGTGGACGGCGCCGAAACGGTCAGCACCTCCGATGCCACCACGCCAACTCCGGATCTGACATGGGCTCGTGATGCGTTCGCCCGAGCAACACCATGTCCAGGCGCTCGATCTCCGCTCGGAGTTCGGTGGCGGCCCGAGGCGGAAGCATGAACAGAGCCTCTTCCAGCTTGTCCCGAGCCCAGCCTTCGCAGCACGGGCAGGCGAACTCTGCCTCCCACCGACTCCAACGGCGCTTGGTGCCGTGGACGCGCACAGACCATACGCTCAGCGCCACTGACACGATGCCCGGAGACAACCGCTCCCGTTCGAGCATGCGGACGGCGGCATTCGCCGCCCCCGACAGACCCGGGACATCGCGATACCGGACCCAGGGGCTTCTCCAGCCGCGTTCCCGCGGTCGAAGTGAAGCTGGTGATCTACGCGGCACGGCCCCTTCGGATACACATCATGTGGTGCACCTTCCCACGGTCCAAGATCGGCCGGGCAGGACCTAAGAGCCGGACGCCACGTTTGTGTTGACGGTCGCGGCGAAGGCGGACCAGGCGGCGGGGGTGAGGAGGAGGACGGGGCCGGTCCGGTTCTTGGAGTCGCGGACGGCGACCGTGCCGGGTATGTTCCGGGCGACTTCGACGCAGTCGGTCTGACCGACGCTGTAGCTCGACTTCTTGAACTGGAGCAGCACTACTTGCTCGTCTCCTTGCGTACGTTGTCGATGAACCGAGCTGACTCGCGCGGCGAGAGACTTGCCTCGGCTGTCCGGTCGAAGAGGTTGGCGAAGCTGGCGCCCTCTTCCGCGTTCTCGATCCAGATGAGGGAGCGAGGAGTCTCCACGTACGCCAGGTCCAGTGCCTCGTCCTCCCCGAAGGAGAGGATGCTGAACGGACCGCCGATACAGGGGTGCCGCCCCGCCTCGAACGGCAGCACCTGAAGCCGGACATTCGGGAGTTCCACCACCTCGCAGAGGCGGGCGAGTTGTTGCTTCATCACTTCTGGTCCGCCCATCTGCTGCCTCAGCGCAGCTTCCCAGACGACGGCGTGAATCTGTAGAGGGTCGGCGCTGTGGAGCCGTTCCTGTCGTTTCATGCGCGTCGCGACGACATCGTCCATCCGGTCCATGTCGTCCCAGGTCACCTCTGCCGTACCCAAGGCGCGGAGGTATTCGGGTGTCTGGAACAGCCCAGGGATCAAAGCCATTTGCCACTGCCTGATGCCGTACGCCGCGTCTTCCAAGTACAGGTACTCGACCGGTGTGGTGGGTGTGGTGGTGCTGATCCACCACCCCTTGGCCTTGCGTCGCTCGCGGTCCAGCCGCGCCAGTTCCAGCAGCCAGCCCACGACCTTGGGGTCGTTCACACCGTAGGACTCGCAAAGGATCCGGATGTCCGGGTCCCGCATCGGTACCCAGCCGCTCTCCATCTTCACGAGTTTCGAGTTCGTCGCGTTGATCACGTCACCGGCCTGCTGCTGGGTCTTACCGGCCGCGATACGCAGGCGCAGCAGCTCACGTCCGAGCTTGCGTCCCAGAACAGTCGAGACCCGATTGCCCAGTTGACTCGTTCTCTTCACGCTCTCAGTGTCCACCCGAGGACCCTGCGTAGTCGACCCGGGTTCACTCGTTGGAGACGAATGTCTCCGATTGCCTTGCGCCCGAGACTCGTGCATCGCTACTTTCGGTGCTCATTCGCTCGCACTGTGGAGTCGCCTGGTGGAAGTGCACCGCCGCGCCTTCCCCCGGAAGGGGGACGGCGCAGCGGCATCGCCACTGCCATGCGCGCCCTCGTACGGGCAGATCCCGACCGCACACGGAGGTGCGTGTTCATGACCGCTGCGCAGGAAGTTCCGGCCCCGGGACCCGAGTTCGGGGCCGTCCTTCAGGTGGATTCGCTGGACTACACGCCGGTCGCCGGCAGTGTGTCGCTGGCCCGGTGCCGCGCCGGGCGGCTGGTGGGCGAGTGGGGGCGGCCCGAGCTGTCCTGGTCGGCGGCGCTGCTGGTGAGTGAGCTTGCTACGAATGCCTTGCTGCACGGGTGTCTGCGGGACCGGTTCTTCCGGGTGCGGCTCGCCCTGACTGCCACGATGCTGCGTATCGAGGTCACCGATCCGCGCGGGGAACGGCTGCCGACGCCCCGGGCAGCCACCGACGAGGAGTGCTTCGGCCGGGGGCTGCTGATCGTGGAGCAGGTCGCCGACCGCTGGGGAGTTGAGCCCCGTACGGTCGGCAAGACCGTGTGGTGCGAACTGTGGACGCGCTGAACGTCCTTCACCGCGTCCACCGCGTCCACCGCGTCCACCGCGTTCACCGCGTCGGCCCGAGCGGCCCGCCTGCCGCCGGAGCGGAGACGTGGGTTCACCAGCTGATGGCGTCGTCCATCGACTGCTGCCAGTACGTGACCTTGAGCGAGTCGTCGATGTACACGCCCTTGGCGGGCAGTGCGGGGGTGGCGACCGAGCCGACGCTCTCACTGCCGGAGCGGTCCCAGAAGGAGATGGCCAGGGACTTCTCCGTGGTGCCGTTTGAGCCGCTGCCGTCGGTGGCGGACAGGGCCACGGCGGCGTAGCCGGACTGGCCCGGCTCAAGCGTGACGACCGCCTGCGGCTGGGATTCCTCGATGACCGGCGGCACCGACTGGGCCTCGCCGAAGGCGACGGCCGGGTAGGTGTACAGGAAGCAGGTGTTGCTGCCGGTGTTGGTGACCGTGAGGAGCATGTGGTTCACCGGGCGGGTCAGCGGGGCCGCGACCGTCTTGGTGTTGGATCCCTCGCAGGTGACCGTCTTGCCGGAGGAGGCGGGGGCATCCCCGGCGGGGGCCTGCGCGGCCGGCTTCGAGGCGTTGGAGCCCTGCTTCGCGTCGCCGGAGGAGGAGCCGGTGTCCGAGGAGCCGTTGTCGGACGAGCCGTTGTCGGACGAGCCGGAGTCGGACTCCTTCGACGCGGGAGCGTTCTTGTCGGGCGAGGTGGTCCCGGTGGAATCCGTCGACGCGCCCTCGTCGACCACACCTGTTCCGTCCTGGCACGCGGTCAGGGAGAGAGCGGCGAGTGCGACGGCCGCCGCGGTGGTCACAAGGCGGGCACGGGAGCTACGGATGCGGGACATGCGGTTGTACCCCTTGGGTGTTTGGATGGGTGTGGTGTTTGGATGACCGAAGCTTGTGGGCTGTTCCGTCCCAGCCGCCACGCATAGCGCGGAGTTCGGGACGCTGGAACGCTGGAACGGGCTCTGAACAGGGGAAACACGCTGCCCCTGGAACGCGTGAATGGGACAGGGACAGGGATGACAGAACGAGTGCCGGACGCGACACGGTCGGGGAGAACGGATGAGTTCGCGGCGCGGCTGCGGGAGCTGAAGGACCGCTCGGGGCTGAGCTACGGGGCGCTGGCCAAGCGGCTGCACATGAGCACGTCGACGCTGCACCGCTACTGCAACGGCACCGCGGTGCCCCACGGGTACGCACCGGTGGAGAGCCTCGCGCGGGTGTGCCGGGCAACGCCGCAGGAACTGGTGGAGCTGCACCGGCACTGGATCCTGGCGGACGCGGCACGAGGGGGCAGGCCGGAGCAGGTGGCGGCGGCCGGGGTGGCTGAGGTTGCCGAGGAGGGGGACGCGGGGGACGCGGATGACCGTGCCGGGGATCCGGCCCCGGCGATGAGGCCGGGTTCTGCGCCGACGCCGGGGTCTGGGCCGACATCGAGTTCGGCCGCGGTGCCGCCGGCTTCCACGCCGGAATCGGCCGGCGCGGCGTCAGTGCGGCGGCAGGGCACGGACGGTGAACCGGTTGTCGTCGACCCGCTCGTCGCCGATCCGGCCTCCGTCGATCCGGTTGTCGTCGACGTGCCGCGCGAGCCCGCGCCGTCCCGGCGTGGCCGCACCGCGCTGATCGCTTCCTCCGCTGCCGCCGCCGTACTGGGAGCCGTGGTGCTCGCCGTCAATGTGCCCTTCGGCGGGGGAGCGAAGGCCGCCGGGGGCGAGCGGCCGGCCGGTGCCACCGCCCCGGCCACCGGCCCGGCGGGCGCCACAGAGCCGTCGACGGCAGACTCCACCACCCCTTCTCCGAGCGGTAAGAGCCCCGGCCCCTCGGTATCCGCGTCCGCCACCGCATCCGGCGGGGTCAGCCCCAGCGCCTCGAAGGGCGGTGACAAGGGGGGCGCGGCCGAGCCCGGTAGGGGCGGCGCGGATGAGCCTGCCGGTGACAGCACCGCCGCACCGCTGAACGTCGCTGTCAACCCCTACTACTACGAGGACCCGTGCAGTCAGCATTTCCTCGTCGACAGTGAACCCGAGCAGGTCGGCCCGCCCGCGTACGAGCCGGAGGCGCCGCACTGGGCCGCCGTGTACGGCGCGGTCTCCTCGGGGGTGCAGCGGGTCGCCCTGACCGTTCAGGGCAGCGGGCGGGGCACGGTCGTCCTGAAGGAACTGCACGTACGTGTCGTCACCAAGCGGGCACCGCTCGCCTGGAACGACTACGAGATGGGGAACGGCTGCGGCGGTGGCGTCGAGACCAAGTCCTTCGACATCGATCTCGACAAGGGCAGTCCCACGGTGACCGTCAAGGGCGGCCAACGCGACTTCCCGTACAAGGTCAGCGAGTCCGATCCGGAGGTCTTCTACATCACCGCGCGCGTCAAGGCGCACGATGTCCGCTGGGATCTCAGCCTGGACTGGTCGAGCGGCGGCCGCAGCGGCACCGTGCACATCAACGACGACGGCAAGCCTTTCCGCACGAGTGCCCGTACCGGCCGGCCGGAATACATCTACCCCTTGGGCGGCAGCGAGTGGATCAAAAACGAACAATGACCGGCCCCGCGCGACCGCGGCGGCCGGGTGTCCCGGTTCCGGCGTTCACGCCCCGCGGAACTGGGGGCTCCGCGGGACCGGGGCCCTATCCGGGCTTGATGGAGGAGAGCTGTACGAGCAGGAGGACCAGCCGGTAGGCGTCGGTGAACTCGTCGACCGTGAAGGTGACCGTGCGGCCCCCGTCGCCTCCGGCGCGTGAGACGCCGGGGATGAGCGTCGCCAGGTCGACCGAGACCGGGCTGTAGAGGTCGACCTCGACATCGAACGGTCCGTCCAGGACGAGCGGCGGAACCGCCGCGCGTCGGGCGATGGCCTCGGCGGCGGCGCGGCGCAGCCGCTCGCGGGCCTCCTCGGGGTGCAGGGCGACAGCGGCGGCCTGTCCGAGGGCCTGTTTGACGGGAACGGTGACCGCGGTGGGGGCCAGTTCGCGCAGTTCGGCGCAGGCGGTGTCGTCACCGCTGAGGAGTACGACCGGTACCCCAAACGCCCCGGCCAAGGCGGCGTTGAGGCCGATCTCGCCCAGGGAGCGTCCGGCCACCCGTACGTCGAGGATGGCGTCGCTCATGGTGTGCGCGAGTACGGCGGGCCCGACACCGGCACGGGCGTGACAGCCGATGAGCAGCACCGCGTCGGTGGCCTCGTCGAGCCCGCCGAGCATGCCCAGGGGGCGCGGCTTGCCCCGTACCAGACAGGCCCGCCGGTCGAGTTCCTCCGGCAGCAGGTTACGGAACGGCCCGTGCGCGTCGGCGACCCACACCACGGCGGTGGGATCGGCGTCGAGGACACCGGCGATCACCGCGTTCGCCTCGGCCGTCATCAGCGCCCGGCCGCGCTCGTAGTCGTAGCGATCCGGATTCGTCTCGGTGGGGTGCACCACCCCCGAGATGCCCTCCATGTCAACCGATATCAGCACCTTCATAGTTCACGGAGCTTAGGCGCACGGCGAACTGTCACCTACGGGTTCCGGCGCGCCGGAGTGGCGTGCCGGCGCACGGGACGCCACTCCCGCGGCCGGGCGCCGGGGCCGGGGTGCTCAGTCCCCCGGAGCGTTCTCCGTCCGGGTCTGCGGCAGCAGCCCGCAGAGCGCGGCGCGCTGGGTGGGATCGATGTCCTCGGTCAGGGCCCGGGCGACGGTGGCGGCCAGGGCCGGGAACTCTTCGCCCAGGACGCGGCGGGCCTTGTCGGTGAGGGCGACCTCGACGCCGCGTTTGTCGCAGGAGACGGAGCGGCGGGTGACCAGTCCGGCGTGCTGGAGGCAGGCGACCTGATAGGTCAGCCGGGTCTTGGGGCGGCCGAGGAGTTCGGCGATCCGGGTCATCCGGAGGCTTGCCTCCGGCTGGTCCGCGAGCAGGCACACCACGAGGAACTCGTCGTGCGAGACCCCGAGGGCCTCCTTGACCTGCGAGCGCAGCCCCTGCTCGATCACGCCGGCCGCGGCCAGGAGGTGCATCCAGGCGCGTAGCTCGGGTGGTAGCAGCGCGTCGCCGCGCGGCGAGGTGCACTCGGGCGCGGCTGGGTGGTCGGAGGGTTCCTGCATAGCCACGATTCTAACGGTTGTCCAATTTTGGAGAAGTAGGTTGTTCATATTTGGATTACGGGCTACGGTGACGTTGTTCAAATTTGGATGACCGATGCCCTGTGCCGCCCTTCGTCAGGAGCCCTCCCATGACCGTCGCCGTCGAACCCGGGCTGTGGCAGCTCGACCAGGCCGCCTCCGTCGTCGCCGTACAGCAGAAGACGATGTGGGGCCTGGTCACCGTCAACGGGACCTTTACGTCGGTGAGCGGCCAGGGCGAGGTCCTGGCCGACGGTTCCGCCCAGGGCGCGATCACCGTCGACGCCGCCTCCCTCGACACGAAGCACGCCAAGCGTGACAAGCACCTGCGCCACGCCGACTTCTTCGACGTCGACAGCCACCCCGCCCTCACCTTCGCCGTGCAGGGGGCCGGGCTCCGTTCCGACGACACCGTCGAGGTCGAGGGCCGGCTCACCGTGCGCGGCGTCACCCGGCCCCAGGCGCTGGTCGCGCGTGTCGTCCGGGCGGACGGCGGTGCGGTCGCCCTGGAGGTCGAGTTCACCGTCGACCGGCTCCAGTTCGGGGTGGGCGGGAGCCAGATGGGCATGATGCGCGGCCTGACCACGGTCACCGCCACGCTTCGCTTCACCCACGCGGTAGCCTGACCGGCTCCGTACCCTTTCCCCTTGTTTCGCTCCCCTTTCACGTTTCTGCCACGCTGGTAACGGAGACCACTGCAATGACGACCGACCGTGCCGACCTGACGATCAAGGCCCTGCGTACCGGGCACGACGAACTGGCTTCCCTCGTACGCGGTTTCACCGAGGACGACCTCGCTCGCCCGTCCGGGGCCTCGGAATGGGACGTGTCGCAGGTGCTGAGCCACCTCGGAAGCGGCGCCGAGATCAGCCTCGCCGTCCTCGAAGGCGCCCTGAACGGCACGGGCAGCCCCGACGGTGACTTCAACCCCTCGGTCTGGGCGCGCTGGGACGCCATGACGCCCGCCGAGCGGGCCGCGGGCTTCCTCGAAGCCGACGAGGTGCTGGTCCTGCGGTACGAGGGCCTGGACGCGCCGGCCCGCGCCGACCTCCGTATCGAACTGGGCTTCCTTCCCGCGCCGGTCGACGTGGCCACCGCGGCCGGCCTGCGGCTCTCCGAGTTCGCGCAGCACGCGTGGGACGTCAGGGTCGGCTTCGACTCCACGGCGACCCTGGCGCCCGAGGCGACCGAACCGCTGCTCGACCAGACCGCCTCGCTCATCCATTTCCTCGCCAAGCCGGCCGCACTCGACGGCCGCCAGGTCGCGCTCGCCGTCCGCCTCATCTCCCCGGACCGCTCCTTCGGCCTCGACCTCGGTGACGCCGCCACGATCGGCGACACCCCCGCCCAGCCGGACGCTCTCCTCACCGCCCCGGCCGAGTGGTGGCTCCGCGCGGTCACCGGCCGCCACGCGCCCGACCACACGCCCGCCTCGGTGGTGCTCACCGGCGACGCGATCACCCTGGACGACCTGCGCCGCGTCTTCCCCGGGTTCTGACCTGGAGGCGGGGCGTCGGGCGGTGCCCGGAGTGACTTCGGGCGGGTCCCCGGGGTGACTTCGGGCGGGTCCGGCGCGGTTTCGGGCGGGACCCGAACGGAATCCGGATCGAGATATTCGGGCCGGAAAACGTAAATGTCCTGTTACGGGGAAGTTCCTTCCCATGAATCACGACGCCCCCATGAAGCAGGACGACGAACAGCGCGATCCGCAGGGCCAGTACGTCACTTTCCGGCTCGCCAGTCACCCCCGTAGCGTCGGCCGGGCGCGCCATGTACTGCGGGCCCGGATCGGGTTGGCCGGGGACACGGGCGCGACCGCGGCGCTGCTGCTGTCGGAGCTCGTCACCAACGCGCTGCGGCACGGCAGTCCGCCGGGCCGGGAGATCGCCGTCACCCTGTTCCGCGCCGACGGGCTGTTCCGGGTGGAGGTCGAGGACGCGGGGGAGTCCCTGCCGAGTCCGCGCGTTCCGGGGGCGGACGACGAGTGCGGGCGGGGGCTGGCGCTGGTCGCGGCGCTGGCCGACGACTGGGGCGTGGCGCCGCGCCGGGGGCCGGGGAAGCGGGTCTGGGCGCTGCTGAAGGTGCCGGGCGCGGGCGAGTCGGGGGTCTCGGGCGGGATCGTGGCAGGGATCGAGCCGGGGCTCTCGTCGGGGATCGTGGCAGGGATCGCGCCGGGGGTCTCGTCCGGGATCGCGCCGGGGGTCTCGTCCGGGATCACGGCGGGGGTCTCGTCCGGGATCGAGGCGGGGGTCTCGTCCGGGGCCACGCCCGGGATCACGCCGGGAACCCCGCCCGGGGTCACGCCGGGGGATTCGATGCGCGACCGGTGAGGCCCGTGCGGCGCTGCGGGGAGGCGATGGCGCGTGCGCCCCGTACCTCCTGGCGCAGCGGGGCCAGTACGCCCTTCTCATCGCCGCCGAGGTCCGCCCGTACCTCCACCAGGACGGCGCTCGACCGCATACCGTCCGCCAGTTCGCGCAACTGGCGTTCGATCGCGGCGATCTCGGCGGGGGCGGGCGGCGGGGCGCCGTGGTCGACGCGCACCCGGGCCGCCGTCGTGGCGTCCACGACGCGTTCGACGGCGACGAGCAGCGGCCACCAGGCGCGGGCGCGCGTGCCGGTGGGCGGCGGTTCGGTCAGGGCGCGCTGGAACTCGGTGCGGACGACGGACAGGTCGCGGTAGATACGGCGGCGCGTGCGGACCCGTTCCGTACGGTCGGCGTCGGGCGGCGCGGCGAAGGCGCACCGTACGTACTCCGCCGTCTCCTCGACCGCGTCCGCCAGCCGGTCCCCGATCCGGGTGTGCCAGCTCTCCGGCCAGAGCAGGTACCCCGCGATCAGGGCGATCGCGCACCCCATCATCGAGTCGACGAAGCGCGGGAGCAGCAGGCCGGAGCCCTCATGGCTGAGGAGGTCGGAGAGGAGCAGGATGACGGGGGTGATGGCCGCCGTCTGGAAGGCGTACCCCTTCGCCGTCATCGCGGGCACGATCCCCGCGATGACCAGCATCACCGCCACGTCCCACCAGCCCCGTGCCACGTGCGAGAGGATCGCCGCCGCGACGACGAGCCCGGCCACCGTGCCGAGGGCGCGCAGCACCGCCCGGGAGAAGACCGAACCGTAGTCCGGCTTGAGGATGAAGGTGACGGTGAGGGCCACCCAGTAGGAGCGCGGTACGGGGATGAGGGACACCAGCGCCTGGGAGAGCCCGATGCAGAGCGCGAGGCGCAGTCCGTACCGCCAGGAGTCCTCGGAGAGCAGCACGTCGCGGGTGGCGCGGCGGGCGCGGACGCGGAGGGCGGCGGGGCGGCCGAGGCGGTCGTCGACGTTGTTCGGGTCGGGCTCGGAGTGGTGCACGACGGACGTGGCGTGGCGGAGCGCGGCGTCGACGGCGCGCTCCGCCGAGGTGGCGCCGGGCCGGTGGGGGCGGTCGTCCGTGCCGTCGGCGGCGCGCGGGCGCCCTTCGGCCACGGCGTCCGCCAACTCCCGTACGGCGGCGGGGACGGCGGCCGGCAGCGGACGGCCGTGCAGATGGGCGGCGGGGGCGGCCTCGACCAGCGGGATGACGACGTTGAGCTGGGCGAGCAGCCGTACGAGGGGTTCGGAGCGGCCGTGCTCGCGGGCGCGGCGGGCGAGGACCAGGTCGTACGCCTCGTTGAGGGAGTCGGTGACGGCCTGACGCCTCGTGTCGTACGCGTCCTGTCCCGGAGGCCCGCCGGACTCCCGGTGGCCCGCCGCGGCGAGGAGGTCGGCCACGGCGCGGTACGTACGGGCGACGGCGGCGCGTTCCGGGTCCAGGCCGCGCAGGGGCCAGGCCAGCAGGGACAGCAGGAGGATGAAGAGCCCGCCCAGGGTGAAGAGCAGCGGCGCCACCCACCAGGGCTCGGGCATCGCCAGTCCCGCGCCCAGGACGGCGAAGAGGAGGAGCTGGAGCCCCGAGGACGAGGCGACCGCGCCGATGGAGGACATCATCCCGGAGACGAGCGCGAGCAGGGTGAGAACGCCGACGGCCCACCAGCCCCGGTCGAAGACGAGCGCGCCGAGCGTGACGCCGACGGCGCCGAAGAGCTGGGGGACCGCGATGTAGAAGATCCGCATCCGGTACGCGTCCGCGGTGTCGCCGATGACGCCGTACAGGGCGCCCAACGAGGCGAGCGCCCCATAGGCGGGCTGATCGACGGCGAAACCCACCGCGAGGGGGACGGCCATACCGACGGAGGCACGGGCGACGGCGGCCCACGGGATGGGCGCGGGGCCGGGGCGCAGGCCCGCGAGCAGCCAGGGGGGTGCGGTGGGGCGGCGCGGCGAGGGCGGGCTCGCGCTGCTCCGGCCGTTGGGCAGGCCGTTGGCCGGGCCGCTGTTCCGGCCGCTGTCCCGGCCGTTGTCCTGGCCCTTGGTGGGGCCCTTGGTGGGGCCGTCGGTCCGGTCGTCGGCCGGGTCGTCGCTCGGGTCGGAGTGTTCTCCCATGGCGCCAGGGTGACGTACGGGGCCGGGCGGGGCCGACACCGGTGCCCGGCCCGGCCCGGCGCCCCACCCGCGCGTACGGCTACGGATGCGGCCGGGCAGGCGGACGCGGCTGTGGCCGTGGACTACGCCTGGTAACCCTCGACCTCGCTCGCCGGCCGCACCCGCGCCTCGTCCGGGTTCTCCCCGAACTCCGACTTGGCGCGGCGCTGGCGCAGCAGGTCCCAGCACTGGTCGAGCTGGACCTCCACGGAACGCAGCCGCGTCTCCTCCTCCGGCGCGAGACCGAGCCGGCGGGTCGAGCGGTCGCGCAGGGTGCGTTCCTCGGCGACGAGCGTGTCGATGTTCCGCAGGATGTCGGCATTGGGTTCGTCGTTCATGTTCCGATCGTCACGCCGGGCCGCCCCGCCCGCACGTCGAGCTGTCGAGCCGTCGTGGCGCGGGTGGCGGCGCCGTCAGCGCAGTTCGAGGCCGACGAGCAGCGACCGGTGGTCGGTGTCCGCCAGGTCCAGGAAGCGGGCGCTCCGTACCGAGAAGTCGTCGCTGACCAGGACGTGGTCGATCTGCGCGCCCAGCGGACGGGGCAGGTCGGTGGGCCAGGACGGGGTGCGGCCCGCGCCCGCCAGGAGCGCGCTGTCGCGCAGCCCGCCCGCGTCCAGGACGGCGCGGAAGGTGGCGTGGTCGCGGGTGGCGTTGAAGTCGCCCGCGAGGATCAGCGGGGTGTCGGCCGCGTGCTGCGCGGCGGCGAACGCACGGATACGGCCCAGCTCCGTATGCCAGTCGTCGACCATGCCCGGGATGGGCGGCAGCGGATGGGCGAGCTGGAGCCGCACCGTACGGTCCCCGATGCGGGCCGTGGAGCCGGGCATCGCGAGGAGGCCGGGGATGCGCGCGGTGTCGGTGAGCGGGAAGCGGGAGAGGATCGAGGACCCTTCGGCGCTGCTGGCCTTGACGACGTTCCGGTACGGGTAGTCGGCCTCGGGTATCCGGTCGTCGAGGAGTTCCACACAGCGGAACTCGCATTCCTGGACGAAGACCAGATCGGGCTTCTCGCGGCGGATCACGTCGATCAGGCCGCGGGTGCCCAGCCCGTACTCGACGTTGGAGGTCAGCACCTTGAGCGTGACGGGCGCGGTGCCGGTGCCGGCGGTCCCTGACGCGGACGCGGCCTCCGTGTCGTACGGCCGCAGGAACCACCCCGCGCAGCCGACCACCACCAGCGCCCAGACCACCCCGGCGCGCCAGCGCAGCAGCGCGGTGAGGAGCAGGGCGACGGCGGAAGGGACGATCAGCCAGGGCAGGAACGCGAGGAGCTGGGGTACGGGGGTGACGCCGTCACTGCCCAGCGCGCGGCAGCCGAGGAGGACGGTGGCGGCGAGGAGGAACAGACCGACGGCCCCGGTCAGCAGGCGCTGGAGGAGGGGGCGGGCGACGGGCGGTGACGGTGTGTTGGTGTTGTCCGCGCCGTTCAAGGGGGCCTCTCGCACTCTGCCTGCTGGGAGTGCTCATCTTCCCTCAAGCCTTACGGGCCCACGACGCACACGTGTGGACCACGGCGGATCACGGCGCGTACGCGTGGGGCACGGCGCTGTGGATCACGGGCGTGCACGCGTGGGTCACGACGCACAGGCGTGGGGCACGGCGCGCACACGCGTGAAGGCGGGAACAGCGACGACAACCGCTGTTCCCGCGTGGATGGTTGGGTTTTCTGAGCTGCTCGGGGTGCCGGACCGTCAGGTTCTCGCGCCCGACCCGGCTCGTGCTCCGGTATCGAGAGCGCCCCGGTCGTTGGCCAGCGCCCAAATGATGAACGCCGACAGCGCTATGCCCACGACGGCCCAAACCGGCTGGTGTGGCAGATACATGAACTGCGCGATCATGTTCAGTGCCGCAAGTCCTATACCCGCGTACCGCGCCCACCTGGCCCGTGCGAGGAGTGCCATACCGACGAGGGCGAGCAGAACGCCTATCGCCAGATGGATCCAGCCCCACGACGTCAGGTTGAACGAGTAGGTGTAGCCGGCGGTGTTGAGGAAGGCGTTCCTCCTGATCGCCGCTATCCCCTGGAGAATGTCTGTCGCTCCGATCACCAGCAGAAGGACGCCGGCGAAGAAGCTACCGCCAATTGCCCAGGCGGCCTTCCTTTCCGCATGGGCTCCGGTGCCGGTTCCTACGCCGGTGGTTCCCATGCCCATTCCAGTACCAGTACCTGTGCCTGTGCCCATGCCCGTGGTGGGGGGCCGCTGTGCTGTGTTCTGGCTCATATCCCCATGGTGCTCCAAATGGAACAAAAGGGACATTCGGCTGGGTGGTATCGGCATAAAGATTTAGTAAAGTCAGGCGTGGCGGCTCTGGGGGCCCGCGTCACGGCCCGTGCGGCGCCGCTCCCGGCGGCGCGTGAGGGGCCCCGTCAGCCACGCGGCCAGGGCCAGCAGCAGCCCAGCACCCAGCAGAGACCAGCCGGTGATGCGGAGTGAGCCGGTCAGCGCGTCGTAGAACGCGGCGCCGGCCGACCGGTCACCGTTGGCCGGCAGGTCCTGGAGTACGGTCCCCCGCGCCACCGCGACGACCACGATGAGCAGCGCCCCGCCCGCCGCGACCGCGAGGCAGGCGCCGGTCAGCGCCCGGCGCCTGCGGCCGGCCGGGGCGATGAGTACGGCCGCCGCCGCGATCAGCGCCGTTCCGACGGCCGGCCAGATCCCGGCGGCGCGCAGCCCTTCGGCGACCTGGCGCCAGACGCCGAGCCCATTGGCCTTCAGAACGACGATCCGGGTGTCCCGTACGGGGATCCGGTCCGCGAACGGCACCCCGTCGGCCACCAGTTGGGCCTTCACCTGCCGGACCACGGGCGCCAGATCAAGGGTCACGGCGTTGCCCCGCCCGCTGGTCAGCGCCTGTTCCACCGTGGAGTGGGCGGCGCGTACAGCGGTCCGCCAGGCGTTCTTGAACGCGTCGGACTCGGTGAAGGACAGCACGGCGTCGTGCGCCAGACCGCGCATCGCCCTCTGTACGTCCCCCTGCAAAGGGCCCACATCGAGCCCGCCCCTGTCGATCTCCGACATGACCTGCTCCGTGATCCGGTCCGCGAGGGCCGTCCGCACGGCGGGGTCGGAGCTGAGCGGCGCGGTCGTGGCAACGAAGCGGTGGGTGTCGCCCACCTCCAGATCGGACCAGGCGGCGACCGCGCTGAGGGGGGTGAGGACCGTCAGCAGGAGGATCAGCGCCAGGGAGAGGGAGTTCCGGTGGTTGGTCCGCACCCCTCAAGGGAACGTGGACCGGCCGGACCGCGCGAGCGGTGCGCCGCCGACCCGGTGAGGAGGGAAGGGGGCCAGGAGGGAACGGGAGGAAAGAGGAAGGGACGGGAGAAAATAAGGAGAAAACAGGGAGAAGCCGGGCTTGACGGGCGCGAGGGGCGGGTGTGCTCTGGAGAAGTGGGGGCGTGGGGGGTGTGAGGGAAGGAGTTCCCGGCCATGGCCACACCTGTTCTGCCCGGACGGCACGGCGGCGGCGCGCCGCTCCGTACGCAAGGGGCGCACCGTAGGTACGAACCATCGGGCGCTCACGGCGCTCACGGCGCTCACGGCGGTCGCGTCGCTCACGGCGCCCATGGCGTGCGTTCCGGGCGCAGCGGCCGGCGCGTCTCCCCACTCACCCTCGGCGTACCGCTCTTCCTGGGCATCGCCTACGGCGCGTACGCACAGGCCATCGCGCGCAGCGGCGGCCCCGCGACCTGGGGGCAGCTCGCCCTGGCGCTGATCTCCGGGGCGGCCTTCGCGCTGCTGCTCTTCGGACTGCTCAGGGTGGAACACGCCCTGCCGCGTGAACTCAGGGCGGCGGCCTGGGGCGTGCTGGTGGGCGGGTCCATCGGCTTCCTCTACAGCCTCACCGGGCACAGCGTGCTGCTGTCCTCGGGGATCGGCCTCGCGATCGGCGCGGGCACGGTCATCGCCACCTTCTACCGCTTCTACACGCGAGAACCCTGAGGCCCGAGCGGTACCGCGATACCGCTGAGCTGCCGCGCGGCCTGTTATCCCCGGGGTACCTTTTATCCGTTGAGCGACGGCGCTTCCACAAGCC
>NZ_JBHZEJ010000050.1:0-64117 GCF_042756365.1 Streptomyces sp. NPDC059092 | reverse complement strand
GGCCGCACCCCCGTCCGTACCCCGGGATGCGGCCCTTCCGAGCGTGCGCGAGCCTCAGACCTTCAGAACCCTCAGACCGCGATCGCGACCTCGGAGAGGCCACCGGTCTGCGCGACGACCGTACGGTCCGCCGAGCCGCCGGGAACGAGGGCGCGCACCGTCCACGTGCCCTCGGCAGCGTAGAAGCGGAACTGTCCGGTCGCCGAGGTCGGGACCTCCGCGGTGAACTCGCCGGTCGAGTCCAGCAGGCGTACGTAACCGGTGACGGGCTCGCCGTCGCGGGTCACCGAGCCCTGGATGGTGGTCTCACCGGGCTTGATCGTCGAAGCGTCGGGGCCGCCGGCCTGTGCTCCACACATATTGTTCAGTCCTCCGGGTCGGGGCGTGATTACTTGTTGGCGCCGAGCTCGATCGGCACGCCGACGAGCGAGCCGTACTCGGTCCACGAACCGTCGTAGTTCTTGACGTTGTCGACACCGAGCAGCTCGTGCAGGACGAACCAGGTGAGCGCGGAGCGCTCACCGATGCGGCAGTAGGCGATGGTGTCCTTCGCCAGGTCGACCTGCTCCTGCGCGTACAGCTCCTTCAGCTCGTCGTCGGACTTGAAGGTGCCGTCGTCGTTGGCGTTCTTCGACCACGGGATGTTGCGCGCGGACGGGATGTGGCCCGGACGCTGCGACTGCTCCTGCGGCAGGTGCGCCGGGGCGAGCAGCTTGCCGCTGAACTCGTCGGGCGACCGGACGTCGACCAGGTTCTGCGTGCCGATCGCGGCGACCGCGTCGTCACGGAAGGCGCGGATCGAGGTGTCCTGGGCCTTCGCCTTGTACGCGGTGGTGGCGCGCGTCGGGACGGCCTCGACCAGGTCCCGGGAGTCCAGCTCCCACTTCTTGCGGCCACCGTCGAGGAGCTTGACGGAGTCGTGGCCGTAGAGCTTGAAGTACCAGTAGGCGTAGGACGCGAACCAGTTGTTGTTGCCGCCGTAGAGGATGACGGTGTCGTCGTTGGCGATGCCCTTGGCCGACAGGAGCTTCTCGAAGCCCTCCTGGTCGACGAAGTCACGGCGGACCGGGTCCTGGAGGTCGCTCTTCCAGTCGATCCTGACGGCGTTCGTGATGTGGTTCTTCTCGTACGCCGAGGTGTCCTCGTCGACCTCGACGATGACAACCTTCGGGTCGTCGATGTGGGCCTCGACCCAGTCGGCGTCGACCAGAACGTCGCTGCGGCTCATGCTTTTCTCCTCCGGGCAGTGTGCGGCGGGCAGTGTGCTGCGAGGTGATGCGAGGGGGCCGGCTCGACCGCGCTGACCGCGCGGGTGGCCCTGAGAGCGCTCGAAGGGCCCGGAAGCCGGGATCGGCGGAGTACGGAACGTGAACGTCCCGTCCCGCTCAGGCAGTGCGACAGAGCATGGCGGCGACGCGGCACAGGTCTACTGCCCGCCGCTTCGTGAGGTCCGCCTGTCCCCGCTGAGGGAGACCGCCGATAAAGCACTGCATGGGTCCGATCGTAGGGACGACCGGGCACTCATGTCACCGGTGTGTCACATGGCAAGACACGATCATCCACGATGTGGGACCGGACGGCGGTACGCGGAGTCCGGCCGGGCGCGGCGGCGCGCCGCGGGCCCGCCCCCGGCCGGATGCGGTCCCGGGAGCGGACACGGCCGTCTCAGCATCCGGCCACCGTCCCGTACGGGACGGCATCAGTGCCCGTACGGGACGGCATCAGTGCCCGTACGGGTCAACCGGTCAGCCCGTCAACCGGTCAACTCGTCAACCCCTCAGGCCCGTCAACCCGTCAGCCGGTCAGCCGGTCAGCCGGTGAGGGAGACGTCCGTACCCGTACCGGAGAAGCTCAGGCCCGTCTCCGTCGCCGTGACCTTGTCGAGCTTGATGGTCGACGGCAGCCCGCCGATCTTCAGGTCGTAGTCGGCCACGGCCCGCATCCGCTCCTCCGCGCCCGGCACGAACAGCTCGGGCAGGGTCGCCGCCTTCAGCCTGACCGTGTCGCCGTTGACCAGCGAGACCGTGCTGTACGCCGTGAGGGTCTTGCCGTCCAGCAGCGACTTGAACGGGCCCACGTCGATGCCCGCGCCGGCCAGCACCTCGCCCATCGGGCCCGAGAGCTTGACCTGCCCCTTGGCGGCGCGCTCGGCGCCCGCGTAACCGACTTCGGCGCCCTTGGGGGCCGAGCCCGTCAGATCCGCGTACGAGATCTGCGCGGAGCCGGTGGCGGTCGCGGCGGTCGCGGTCGAGAAGCTGCTGTCGAACTTCACGTCCTTCAGCTCCGCCCTGACCTCGGTCACCCGCACCGCCTGGCCGTCGGCGCTGGCGGTGACCCCGTCGAGGCTGACCTCGACGTCGTCCAGGGAGGTGTTCACCACCTGGGTCAGGAAGGGGAACCCGTTGATGGAGACCTTCGGGTCGGAGCCGGTCCCCTGGCTCGACCGGATCTTGCTCGCCACCTGGTCCTCGGCGAAGTGGACCGCGACCCGATCGGCGGCGACGAACAGCCCGCCGAAGACCACGACGAGTATCAGCAGTGTCCGCAGTGCGCGCATCGTTCGGTGTCCCCCACCCTGGTCATGACCGGTTCTTGTGGTCCGGTTCGTTCCCCGGCCGTCCCCTGGTCGGGTCCGCGCCGGTCGAGCTGTCGGTGCCGCCGGGCCGCCCGCAGGACCACCCGCCGGACCATCCGGCCGCCGGACTGATCGACGTACGGCGAAGACGTACGGTTCCCGGCGAACGGTTCCCCGGGGTGCCCCGGTGCTCCTCGCGTACGGGTTCCCGCCCCTGTCCGCCGTACGCCCCGGCCGCGCTCCGCGTCAGGACAGCGCGCGGCCCAGCAGGTAGACGGCGGGCGCGGCGGCCGTGAGGGGCAGCGCCACCCCGGCCGTCATGTGCACGAACTTCGACGGGTAGTCGTAGCTCGCCGCACGCAGCCCCACCAGCGCGCAGACGCCCGCACCGAGCCCCAGCAGCGCGCCCTCGGCGCCGCCCAGGTCCGTCATGCCGCCCGCCACGATCCCGCCGCCCGCGCCGGCCAGCAGGGCCACCACGAGCGAGACGAACCCCGGCAGCGGCAGCGCGCGGGCCACGGTCGCCGCGGCGACCGCCACGCCGCCCACGGCCACCGCGTCCGGCACGGCCGCGAGATGGCCGGCGGCGAGGATGGCGAGCGCGGCGGAGACGACGGTGGCCATCAGGCCCGTCATCCGCTCGTCGGCGCCCGCTCGGCTGCGCAGTTGCAGGACGAGGACGAACAGCACCCACACACCGAGGGTGCCGATGATCGCGGCGGGACCGTTCGACCGGCCCGCGGCGAGCACGGCGATGTCCGCGACGACCCCGCCGAGGAAGGCGAGGGCGATGCCCTGCCGGGCCGGCCACATGCCGTTCAGCCGGAACCAGCCGGCCGCCGTGACGGCCTGGAGCAGCACGAGCGGGACGAGCAGCGCGTACGGGCCGACGGCCGCGCCCCCGGCGAGCAGCAGCGCCAGCACCGCCGTCAGCCCGGCCGGCTGGACACCCGGCGGGATGATCGGCGACCGGCCCTCGGCGCGGGCGCGCTGGGCGTCGGTGACGCGGGCGTTGCCGAGGGTGGTGGGCGCGCTGTAGCCGGCCGCGCCGGGGGCGCCGGGCTCCGGCGGGGGCTGGGGGGCGTGCGGGGGCGCCTGCGCGGGCGTGGGGGACGGTGCGGGCGCCGGGGCGGGCGCAGCCTGCTGCGGGGCCGTGTAGGCGCTCTGGGGCGGCAGGTACGCGGTGTCGGCGGCGGCCTGCTGCTGATACGGCTGGGCCTGGGCGGGCCCGTACGGCGCCTGCCCGTGGGGCTGGACGTGGGGCTGGACGTGGGGCTGGTACTGGGTGTCCCAGGTCTGCCCCTCCCACGTCTGGGCGGCGCCCCCGCCCGGCTGCCCCGAGGCCACCGGCTCGGGCTCGGCCCACGCCTGCGCCGGGGGCTGAGGGGGCTGGGGAGGCTGCGGAACGTGCGGCGCCTGCCCCTGCCGCCCGTACGGGTCCGGCCGCCCGTACGCGTCCTGCTGCCCGTGACCGTCCTGGTGCCCGTACGGGTTCTGCTGCCCGTACGGGTTCTGCTGATCGTCGCTCATGTTGTGCGGTTCACCCTCCTGCGAACGGCGGGAGCACCTCGACCGTGCCGCCCTCGGCAAGGCGTACGGTCTCATGCCCACGGGTGCCCACGGGGTTACCGTCGACAATGAAGGAACACCTCTGGAGTACCCGGTTCAGTTCGCCGGGGTGCCTGACCCGCGCGCCGTCGAGCGCCTCGGCCAGACTGTCCGCCGCGTACGGCTCCTCCGCGAGGCCCGCGGCCGCTTTGGCCGCGGCCCAGTAGCGGATCGTACCGACCGCCATGAAGGTGACCCCTTTCGTCTTCCGGTCGTCTTCCGTCTTCCGGTCGTCTTCCGGTCGTCTTCCGTCTTCGGGTTTTGGTCCTTACCGTCTTTCGTCGGATCCCATGATGGACGGCTCGGCCACGCCTCTGTGCGCCCCCTGTGCGATCCGCCCGTTCGGGCCCATCTGGTCTACCGTCCAAATCCCGCGTGAAACCCCCCGTACACAGGCAGTACACCGCCTTTTCGTGCACGTCCCGGGCCCGCGTCAGAGGTCTCGTGAACCCGAGTCGTCGCATGATCTGCGAGATTGCCCCTCTGACACGGAACGAATGTGGGTTATTCTGCTCCGAAGAGGATCCGGGCAAAGCAGCCCCCGGGTCCTTTTGTGTTTTCCGACCGTTGTTACAGCCAGATGTCACAGACGGAAGACACGGACATCCGGGCCGCGCCCCCGGGGACGAGGGGCAGCGCGGACCGTACGGCAGTACAAAAGCAGTAGGCAGTAGGCAGTGCCGCATACGTCCTCGCAGGGACCGAGGAGGAACCGACGTAATGGGCAAACGAACCGTGAACGACAACAGTCCGGGCAACTGTCCTGACATGAGTCCGGCCGAAGCAGGTGAGCGGCGATGAGTTCTCTGCTGCTCCTGACCAACGCCCTCCAGCCCTCGACGGAGGTGCTGCCGGCGCTCGGATTGTTGCTCCACAACGTGCGGGTGGCTCCCGCCGAGGGACCTGCCCTCGTCGACACCCCCGGTGCCGATGTGATCCTCATCGACGGCCGCCGTGACCTCCCACAGGTGCGGTCGCTCTGCCAGCTCTTGCGCTCCACCGGGCCCGGCTGCCCGCTGATCCTCGTCGTGACGGAGGGCGGTCTCGCCGCCGTCACCGCCGACTGGGGCATCGACGACGTCCTGCTCGACACGGCGGGACCGGCCGAGGTCGAGGCCCGGCTGCGGCTCGCGATGGGCCGGCAGCAGATCCAGACCGACGACTCCCCCATGGAGATCCGCAACGGCGACCTGTCGGTCGACGAGGCGACGTACAGCGCGAAGCTCAAGGGCCGGGTCCTGGACCTGACCTTCAAGGAGTTCGAGCTGCTCAAGTACCTCGCGCAGCACCCGGGCCGGGTCTTCACCCGCGCCCAGCTCCTCCAGGAGGTCTGGGGGTACGACTACTTCGGCGGTACGCGGACGGTCGACGTGCACGTACGGCGCCTGCGCGCCAAGCTCGGCCCGGAGCACGAGTCGCTCATCGGGACCGTACGGAACGTGGGCTACCGCTTCGTCACCCCGGAGAAGGCCGAGCGCGGCTCCGAGGAGGCCCGGGCCAAGGCCACGGGCGGAAACGGATCTGCGAACGGATCTGCGAACGGATCCGGTGGACCCGTCGGACCCGTCGGATCCGTCGGCCCCGTCGGATCCCGTACGGAGGACGGCGCCGAGCCCCGTCACGAGAAGGCGGAGGCGCCCGGCGACGACGCCGGGACGGCCGCCGGACCGGACGCCGGGCAGGATGTGGTCCAAGAAGCCTCCGTAAGGCCTGCCCAGCGGTAGGTCACCACGCGTAGACTGCCGCGCGTGGCCAAGGTGACGCGGGACGATGTGGCGCGACTGGCGGGGACTTCCACCGCCGTCGTCAGCTATGTCATCAACAACGGACCCCGGCCGGTCGCCCCGGCCACGCGCGAGCGGGTGGTCAACGCCATCAAGGAGCTGGGCTACCGGCCCGACCGGGTCGCCCAGGCGATGGCCTCGCGGCGGACCGACCTCATAGGGATGGTCGTGCCCGACGCCAGGCAGCCCTTCTTCGCGGAGATGGCGCACGCGGTGGAACAGGCGGCGGCCGAGCGCGGGAAAATGGTGCTGGTCGGCAACTCGGACTACCGCGACGAACGCGAGGTCCACTACCTGCGGGCCTTCCTCGGCATGCGGGTCTCGGGGCTGATCCTGGTCAGCCAGGGCCCGAGCGAGCGCGCCGCCGCGGAGATAGACGCGTGGGACGCCCGGGTCGTCCTGCTGCACGAGCGCCCGGAGGGCATCGACGACGTCGCGGTCGTCACGGACGACATCGGCGGCGCGCAGCTCGCCACCCGCCACCTCCTGGAGCACGGCCATCCGTACGTCGCCTGCCTCGGCGGCGTCGAGTCGACCCCGTCGGTCGGCGACCCGGTGGCCGACCACGTGGAGGGCTGGCGCCGGGCGATGCTGGAGGCCGGACACCCGGTGGAGGGGCGGCTCTTCCAGGCCCCGTACAACCGCTACGACGCCTACCTGGTCGCCCTGGAACTTCTGGCGGGCCCGGACAGGCCCCCGGCGATCTTCTGCTCCACCGACGACCAGGCGATCGGCGTCCTGCGCGCGGCCCGCGAACTGCGCCTCGACGTCCCGGGCGAGCTGGCGGTGGCCGGCTTCGACGACGTCAAGGAGGCGGGCCTGACGGACCCGCCCCTGACGACGGTCTCCTCCGACCGGCCCGCGATGGCCCGCGCGGCGGTGGACCTGGTGCTGGACGACGGCCTGCGCGTGGCGGGCTCACGGCGCGAGCGGGTGAAGCAGTTCCCGTCGGCACTGATCGTGCGGCGCTCCTGCGGCTGCGCGTAGGCCGTAGGCCTGTCCGGCCTGCCCATGGCCCCTCCGGCCCGGTGGCGGACCGTGGTGGAATGAGATCGGGCGGTGGCCCCGATTACGGCGGGGCCACCGCCCTTTTCCCTGGCGGGCTATTCCCTGGCGGGCTTATCCCTGGCGGGCGGCTCGGTTCAGCCGGCGCAGAGGGTCAGGTTGACCGTATCGCCGTTGGTGACGGTCGCCGGGCTGTGCGGGTCGACGCCGATGACCGAGCCCGGCTTGCAGTTGGGCACCTTCGCCTTGCTGACCGTGCCGAGCTTCAACTGGGCCTTCTGGAGCGCGGCCTTGGCGTTGTCCGGGTGCGCGCCCGCCAGTTCGATCCTGATCCCTTCGTACAGCAGAGTCGCGGCGTCCGCGTCCGCCGTGGTGGTCACGGCGGCGGACGCGGGGGCGTCGGAACCGCCGCCGGCCACGGTGGCCAGCGCGGTGCCGCCGCCCGCCACGGCGATGGCGGCGACAACGGCGGCGATGAGGCCGACGCGCTTACGGCCGACGCGGCGCTGGATGCCGGCGGCGTCGAAGTGCGGGGCGGGAGAGGTGTTCGCGAAGTCGTTCAAGGCGGTTACCAGTTCCTGTTCGAAGTGGGTGTCACCGCTGCGGCCGTCCGAGGGCGGCGGTACGTAGCCGGTCATCGGGTTCCTTTCCGGGGCAGCGGTGACGAAGGTTCGGAGAGTGCGGGAATCTGGGCCCGGAGCCTGTCGAGGCCACGGGCGAGCTGGGACCGTACGGTGCTCGGTGAGATCCGCAGGTCCTCGGCTATCTCGGCATCCGAAAGGTCGTGGAAGTAACGCAGCACCACGACGGTGCGCATGCCGATCGGCAGCCCTTGCAGCGCGCGGACCAACTGGTCCCGGCTGTCGACCCGCCCGTACTCGTCCCCCGGGGCGGCCCGGTCGTCACCGGGATCCCCCTGGGGCACGACACGACGGAACCGCCGCCACCTGTCGTTGGCCAGATTCACCATGATCCGCCGCACATAGGCGTCCGGAGCATCCTTGGCGGCGATGGTGCGCCAGCGGCGGCAGGCCCGTTCCAGAGTCTCCTGGACCAGGTCCTCGGCGGCCTCTCGGCTACCGGTCAGGACCAGGGCCCCCCGGAACAGCGCGCCCGAGCGGGCGGCGACGAAGGCGTGAAACCCCGCCCCCGGATCCGTATCCGCCCACGCCGCGTCGGACCGGTCGGCCCGACCGGTGAGGCCGGGCCGCCCCGTCAGTCCGGTCCGACCGGGCCGGCCCCCTTCGGAGAACAGCGAACTCCATTTGGTCACCAGATCCACGCCGCTCCTTCCTTCCTGTCCCCCTCTCGACGGCGGAGCGGCCGCATCTGCTGCACCACCCCATGGAGACCTGGGTCACACGGGCGGGGAGGGGGCGGGACGGAAGGAAAGGGAGGTCCAGGTTCAGATGCCGGCCTTGGCCATCACCGGTGACCTCGACGGGGCGCGCGTGGAGGGAGCGGGCGGTCGTACGTGCCCTCCTCGATGCTCGGCCCGGTCATCATCCGATCCGCATCTCGTAGCGCAGCCGCTGCCGGTGGGCGGGCATGGTCATCGCGTCGGCCTGGATGGGCCGGTCCTCGCCGTCGAAGGTCACGCGGACCAGCCGGAGCACCGGCTCGCCCCGCTCGATGCGCAGGGCTTCGCACTCCCGGGCGTCGGGCATCCGGGCGGACACGTCCTCCCGGACGCGTACGCCGACGTACCCCAGCTCCGCGAGCAGGGTGACGGCCCCGCCGGGGATCTTCGCCGTCCCGGCGAGGCGCGTGCCGCGCGCGATCGACGCGGGGTAGTACGTGTCCGTCAGCTCACAGGGCCCGTCCTCCAGGAACATCACGCGCCTGCGCACCACCACCGCCTCGCCCGGGACGACACCCAGCAACTCCGCCGCCTCCTCCGACGCCGCCACCTCCCCCGCGCCGACGATCCGCTGGCCGCCCCGCCGCCCGCGCGCCGCCAGCTCCGCTCCCCACGCGTCGGGGTGCCCCTCGCGCTGCGGGGTCAGATACGGCATCGAGGTGCTGACCCACTTGTCGACGCTCACGACGTCCTCCTGTGCTGGTGCCTGCTGATGCCCGGGATCCGGCCCGCCGCTGGAGACGGTAGGCGAGTCGCTTCCGCTGCTCTCGGCTCATACCCCGGACTCCGCGGTGGCGCTTCCGCCGGGCCCTCACCGCCGGGCCTTTATATCGGGCATACACGGTTTTGTTGCCCTTCTCAGCGCCTCCTCAGCCTGTTCTCATGTACGGCGCCCACAGTCGTTGTCATGACCGACAACTACCGCGGCAGCGGCGACGCAGACAGCACGCAGCAGCACCCCACCCAGGGGTTCCAGGGCCCGGCGTACCCGCCGCCGCCCCCGTACGGTCCGGGGTTCTCGGCCGCTCCCGCGGGCAACGCGGCGGGCGTGCCCTCGCATGCGCACGGTTCCGCGGGGAGTACGCGGCGGGCCAAGCGGCCCGTCGCGCTGCTGGCCGCCGTCGCGCTGGCCGCGGCGGTTGTCGGGGGCGGGTCGGCCGCGCTGGTCGGCGCGTACACGGGGAACAACGGCGGCGTCGGCAGCGGCGACACCGCCATCCACGGGACGACCGTCTCGCAGAGCAGCGCGGGCACCGTCGCGGGCGTCGCGCAGTCCGCGTCGCCGACGATCGTCGAGATCAACGCGACCTCGAACAGCGGTGAGGCCACCGGCTCCGGCGTGGTCATCACGTCCGACGGCGAGATCGTCACCAACAACCACGTCGTCTCCGGGGCCTCGTCCGTGAAGGTCCAGCTCAGCACCGGCAAGACGTACTCCGCCCGGATCGTCGGCACCGACCCCGACAAGGACCTCGCACTGATCAAGCTGGAGGGGGCGAGCGGTCTGAAGACGGCCTCGCTCGGCGACTCCAGCCAGGTCAAGGTCGGCGACCAGGTCGTGGCGATCGGCTCCCCCGAGGGCCTGACCGGCACGGTCACCAGCGGGATCATCTCGGCCCTGGACCGCGATGTCACCGTCGCCAAGGACCAGGACCAGGGCCAGGGCCAGGGCCAGGGCCAGGGCCAGGGCCAGCAGCAGGGCGGCGGAAACTGGCCGTTCGAGTTCGGCGGCCAGCAGTTCAACGGCGACACCGGCACCTCGAAGACCACGTACAAGGCGCTCCAGACCGACGCCTCGCTCAACCCGGGCAACTCCGGCGGCGCCCTGATCAACATGAACGGGGAGATCATCGGCATCAACTCCGCCATGTACGCGCCGAGTTCGTCGTCCGCCTCCAGCGACACCAGCGCCGGCAGCGTCGGCCTCGGCTTCGCCATCCCGATCAACACCGTCAAGGCGGACCTCTCGGCCCTGCGCTCCGGCGGTACGAGCTGATCCACGCACCACAACACCTCAGGAGAGAGCCGTGAACGGCACCGACGCACCCCTCACCCGTCCGGCGGGACCGAGCGATCTGGCGCTTCCGCTCGCCCTCGTCCATGATCTTGTCCAGGCCGCGGCGCCCACGCGCCGCGCGGACGAGGTCCGTACCGCCGCCTCCGAGCGGCGCGGAGCGGGCCGCCGCCGTACGGCCGCCGTGCGAGGCTGAAAGCACGCAGTACCGCTGTCCGAGACCGACGATGACGACCGACGCCCGACGACTGACGACTGACGAGGTAGAAGCCACATGAGTCCCGCCGAAGGCGATCGCGGTCCGCAGCGCATCCTGATCGTCGACGACGAGCCCGCCGTACGGGAGGCCCTGCAGCGGAGCCTCGCCTTCGACGGGTACGGGACCGAGGTCGCCGTCGACGGGGTCGACGCCCTCGCCAGGGCGGCCGCCTACGCGCCTGACCTGATCGTCCTCGACATCCAGATGCCGCGCATGGACGGCCTGACCGCCGCCCGCCGGCTGCGCGCGGGCGGCTCGAAGGTGCCGATCCTGATGCTGACCGCCCGCGACACGGTCGGCGACCGCGTCACCGGTCTGGACGCGGGCGCGGACGACTACCTGGTCAAGCCGTTCGAGCTGGACGAGCTGTTCGCCCGGATCCGCGCGCTGCTGCGGCGCAGTTCGTACGGGGCGGCCTCCGGTGAGGCGCCCGACGACGACGTGCTGTCCTTCGCCGATCTGCGGATGGACCTGACGACGCGCGAGGTCATGCGCGGCAGCCGCCGCGTCGAGCTGACCCGTACCGAGTTCACGCTGCTGGAGATGTTCCTCGCGCACCCGCGCCAGGTACTGACCCGCGAGCAGATCCTCAAGGCGGTGTGGGGCTTCGACTTCGAGCCCAGCTCCAACTCGCTCGACGTGTACGTGATGTATCTGCGCCGCAAGACCGAGAGCGGCGGCGAACCCCGGCTGGTGCACACGGTGCGGGGGGTGGGGTACGCGCTGCGCTCCGACGCGGGCGGCGGCCCGGCCGGAGGCATCGCCCCCGCCGGCGGCTTCGGTACGAGCTTCGTCGGCCACGTCGCCGACGGCGGCGACGGCGGCGACGGGCGGAACGGCGAAGGACGGCTCGGCGGCGCACGGCACGGCAACGGCCGGCGCGGCGACGGGCTCGGCGCGTACGGAAACCACCACCGTTACGGATACCGCGACGGCGGCCCGGCGTGACCGGTCCCGTCCAGCGGCTCCGTACGCTCCCGCTGCGCTCCCGCCTCGCCCTGCTGGTCGCCTCGGCCGTCGCGCTCGCCGTCGCCGCCGTCGCCGTCGCCTGCTGGCTGCTGACCCGTACCCAGCTCCCGAGCGAGCTGGACTCGTCGCTCGAAAACTCCTCCGCGCCGCGCAGCACGGTGCAGGGCGCGCTCGCCGCCTGCAACGCGGGCACCAACCCCGAGACCAGCGCCGCCGAGGGCTTCGTCTACGTCCAGGTGATCCTGCCCAACGGGCAGCGCTGCGTCTCCCCGGGCTCCGAGCCCGTGACGGTCCAGCAGGACGACGTCGACGTCGCGAACGGCACCCTCCACAGCGCGCTGCACGACAGCGTGACCGAGGACGGCGCCAAGGTCCGCGTCTTCACCCGGCGCGCCTCCTACGACGGCAGCCCGCCGGTCGCCGTCTCCCTCTCGCGGCCCCTCGCCGAGATCGACGCCTCCCTCAACGAACTCGCCCTGCTCCTCGCGCTCGTCGCCGGTGTCGGGGTGATCGGCGCGGGCCTCGCGGGCCTCTGGGTCGCCAGGTCGGGGCTGCGGCCGGTCGACGGGCTGACCCGGACGGTCGAGCACGTCGCACGCACGGAGGACCTCACCGTCCGGATCCCCGTCGAGGGCGAGGACGAGATCGCCCGGCTGTCGCGCTCCTTCAACTCCATGACCGCGGCCCTCGCCTCCTCCCGGGACCGGCAGTCGCAGCTCATCGCGGACGCCGGACACGAGCTGCGGACACCGCTCACCTCGCTCCGTACCAACGTCGAGCTGCTCGCGCGCAGCGAGGAGACCGGCCGGGCCATCCCGCCGGCCGACCGCAGGGCCCTCATGGCGTCCGTCAAGGCGCAGATGACCGAGCTGGCCTCGCTCATCGGGGACCTCCAGGAGCTGTCGCGGCCGGACGCGGCCGGTCCCGGGCCCCTTGAGGTCGTCGCCCTCCACGAGATCATGGGCAGCGCGCTGGAACGGGCGCGGCTGCGCGGCCCCGATCTGACGATCGCCGCCGAGCTGCGGCCCTGGTACGTACGGGCCGAGCCGGCCAGCCTGGAGCGCGCGCTGGTCAACGTGCTCGACAACGCGGTGAAGTTCAGCCCGTCCGGCGGCTCGATCGAGATCGCGCTGAGCGGCGGTCCCGGCGGGAACGGCGAGCTGACCGTACGCGACCACGGCCCCGGCATCCCCGCCGAGGAGCTGCCGCACGTCTTCGAACGCTTCTGGCGCTCCCCGTCGGCGCGCGCACTGCCCGGCTCGGGGCTCGGTCTCTCGATCGTGGCCCGTACGGTCCAGCAGGCGGGCGGCGACATCGCGCTGCGCCAGGCGGCGGGCGGCGGGACGGTCGCGTCGATCCGCATCCCGGGCGCGCCGACACCACCACCGGAGGACCTGGACGGCCTGGACGGCGCGCACCGGGCGTGAGCCACCGGGCGGGGCTCCACCAGGCGTCCGCCGGGCGGGACGCCCCGTCGTGCCGCCCCCGCCCCCTTGTTACGTCGCCCCGCCCAGCCGTACCGCCGACCCCACCAGCCGCGCCCTGATCCCCTCCGGCTCCACGGTGATGTGCTGCAACCGCAGGTCACCAGGGGTCTTCGGCAGCTTGAAGGAGAGCGAGAGCCGGTCGGACAGCTCCGGCGGGCGGAGGTTGAGCAGCGCGTCGACCAGCGCCGGATCGATCCCGGCCCGCTTCAGCAGCCCGGGGTTGCCGGCGACGACGTCGACCAGGTTGAGCCGCATGAGCTCCTGGACGAAGCGGGGCCGCCCGGTGAACCGGCTCAGCGCCTCCTCGCTGCGCAGCGCCCGGTCCACGTCCGCCTGCTCCACCCCGAGCGCCTTCACGACGGCGGGCACCTCCAGCAGTTCGCGGGCGCGGTTCTTCTCCTTCGCGATCAGCCCGGCGGCCTCGGGCGCCAGCCGCAGCCCGGAGTGGGCGCGGTCCTTGCCCGGCCGGTACGTGGCCACGCCGGGGATGTCGAGCCGCATGCCGTCCACGGTGGTGGACACCGCCTTGCCGCCGTCGTTCCTGATGTGCGCGTCGGCCCGTACCCGCAGGTCGTAGCCGGCCACGGGCAGCGATCCCGCCAGTCGTACGGAGCCCGCGCCGTTGTCGGTGAACGTGACCTGGGAGGCGCCCAGCTCGCGGTTGAGGTCGTCGAAGCTGAGCAGGACGTCGCCGTCCATCCGGCTGACGACCGCGCCCTTGACGGCGGTGGGCAGATCGCCGACGACCCGGATGTCGCTGGCGCTGGCCCGTACCTCGGCCAGCGAGACCCGGTCGGCGGCGACGTGGGGAACGGTGACGTCGACGCGGTCGAGCCGCTTGCCGACGACCTGGGTGAGGAACGGGAAGCCGTGGATGTCGACGGCCGGAGGGGTCGCCAGGCCGAGCGAATCCTGAAGCTTCTCCTCGGCCTTGTCCTGCGCGTAGAGCAGGGCGGCACGGTCCGCGAGCAGCAGGAACGCCGTACAGGCGACGAGCGTGACGCTGAGTTTCAGCGCGGCGGAGAGGGAACCGAGGCGGCGGCCCCAGGCTCCTCTCCGCCCGCTCCGCCCGCTCCGCCCGCTGCTCTTCCCGCGCTTCCCGCCCCTCCTGTGGTCGGGCGGGGTCCAGTCGTCGTCGTCACGGTCGGACGTCAGACCGAGAGCCTGCGGATCACGCGGTTCATGGACGAACTCGGTCTCAGGTGTGGCGAGTTGAGCCAGTTCGTCGTACGGGTTCGGCGCGGTGCGCGGTGTGGGGGCGGGGCCGGTGCGCGGTTCGGGGGCGGACAGGTGCTCGGGTATGCGGGTGGGGGGTCGCATCGACTCATCCCAACACGCCCCGCCGGTCGAGCACACCCGTTCCGTCGGAGATATCAGGGCTTACACCCCGGATCGTCCGGCTATTCATGTGGGGGATCTCGCGATTCCGGCCCCCACACGCCCCCTGCCGCACCCCGCCCCCGCCGGCCCTCTCCGCTCAGCCGTTGTGCCGTATCAGCGACTCCACCAGTCCGGTCCGGGTGGCCGGGAAGTCCAGCGGTACGATCCCGAGCCCGCGCCAGCCGCTCGCCTCCGACCCGTCCAGGAAGCCGTGCACCTGCGGGTTGAGCCGGTCGGAGTTCCACCGGGGCGGCAACAGGGCCGCCGTGCTGACGTAGTTGACGAACAGCTTGCCCGGCTGCGTCGCGGCCTTCCGGAACTGGGCCTCGATCTTGGGGTACTTGGCGCCCGGCTCCGCCTGGTAGTCGTCCTGGATGTCGAAGAGCCCACCGTCCCCGTACCGCAGGCCGGGCAGTCCACCGTTGTCCCCGAGCAGGACGACCCGCCCGCGCGCCGCGCCGAGCGTGGGCAGCCCGCCGTCGAGCCGGAAGAGGGAGCGCCAGCCCTTGCCGTCGAGATACGTGTCGAAGATCCGCCGGAACTCGGCGTCGCTCTCGCTGGAGTACTCCTGCTTGACCCGCATGAGGACGGTCTCGGAGGGGTTGGCCCGCAGGAAGTCGCGGCAGGCGTTGAGGACGTCGTCGAAGTTCAGGTTCTGGTAGTACGCGGCGTGGTGGATGGTGAACGCCCCCTCGAACAGCCGGCAGCGGATGTCCAGGAAGCGGACGCCGCTGGTCAACTGGTCGGCTATGGAGGTGTTCTGGCAGGCCACGTAGAGCCCGCCGGAGCGGGCGCCGGAGTTGTGCGTACCAGGGATGGTCAGGCGCTGCACCGGGGTGGAGTCGGCGAAGCCGCCCATCCAGTCGTGGGTGGCGAGGACGCGTGGGGAGGTGTTCGCACCGGCCGTCGCGGCGAAGGCGGTTCCGCCGACGGCGCCCGCGCCCACCAGGGCGGTGGTGGATACGGCGAGGGCGCCGGCGAGAAAGCCGCGGCGGGTACCGGGGGATGCGCTCATGTGGGGGTGCCTCCGTCGTCCGTAAAGGGCAAGGGGAAGAAAACAGCCCTCGGATTATGACGGGTACACGTCACCAAAGGAACAGGTCGCCGGAGGATGAGGTCACCAGGGGGAGATCACCAGGGGTGGGTGAGATCACCGGGGCACGAAGCCACCGGGGCCCGCCCGGCAGGTCACCGCCCCCGCCTACCGTTCCTCTTCCTCATGGCGGTGCCCACTGCCCGAACAGTCGTGCCCCGTCGCGGCCCGTTGCACCGGCGCCGGCCCCTGCATCACCTCCACCGCGGAGTCCTCCGCCTCCCGCTCGTGACGGTCGCCCTTGCTGCTCATCGTCAGCCCGTCCCCGGTCGGCGTTCCCTCGACGGGGCCGCTGCGCTGCTGGAGGACGTGCTTCAGCTCATGGGCCAGCGTCATGTTGTCGAAGCCGCCCTTCCCGCGCACGATGTGCTCCCCGGAGGTGTACGCGTGCGCCCCGATCTCCGCCGCCGAACGCTGCGCCACGACGTCGTCGTGCAGACGTACGGTCGAGAAGTCCGCGCCCTCGTGCCGCGCCTCCATCTCGTGGCGGAGCGGGTCGGGGATCGGCTGTCCCGACTTCCCCAGAACGTCGTGCACGAGCGAAGGGCCCTGCATCTCGTCCTCGTACGAGGACGGGCTCACCCGTCGCTGCACGGCCGCGGCGGACGGGGCTCCCGCGCCTGCCGCCGCCTCGTGGCCGCACGCCGGACCGTGCTCGTGCCGCTCGTTCGCCAGCAACTGGACGACCGCGGCATTGCCCATGGAACGCTGCAACACCATCATCGACGCCGGACTCCGGCCGCCGTCCGCTCCCGCGCCGTGCGCCGTGTGGGGCGCCATGAGGGGAGACTCGGCCGACCGCGCGAGCGGGACCGACTGCCGCCCCGCGACACCGCCCGGCTGGGCACCCTTGTTCAACTTCTCTTCGTGGCCGTGCAAGGGACCGTCTCCTTCACAGAACGCCGGGCAAGAGCTGACCTGCTATCAAACCCCGGGAGAGCCGACGGGCTGAAGGGCCCCGAGGACACCGCTGGAGGCACGCTTCCTGCCCTCGCACCACCCGCCTCACACACTTCCGGCACCCCGCCTCGGCCGTCGCCGCCCTCGGCCGTCGCCCTTGCCATCACCCGCAGCCGTCGTAACCCTCACTCGTCCTCGCCCTTGTCGATGCTCGGTGCACCCACCGCCCCGCCCGCGACCCGGGCCGCGATGGTGCCGAAGTCCTTCAGGACGCCCCAATGGGTCTTGTCCTGCGGGAAGAACGGCTTGATCGGGGACGCCTCCGGCAAGCCCGCGCTCACCAGCGCCTTGTACCGGTTGTAGACCGACGCGATGTCTTTGCGGACCTGCATCGCGCCCGACTTCTCCGGCGTGCCCTTGAGCCGGTCGTCGTTGGTCGCCGCGATGCTCGCGATGTCCATCAGGAAGCAGTCGAGGAGATCCGTGACGTCCTGCGCTTTGGCGTTCGGCTCCTTGTTCTGCACGTCCTGCATGAGCAGATTCGCCATTTCGAGGGTGACGGACTTGTACACCTCGTAGCGGGGACTGCCCGGAATCGCGCCGAGCACGTGGTCGGACTGCTTGGCGTCGTCGGAGTTCATCATCTTGGCGCCGCCACGGCTCTCCTCAAGACCCGGCACGGGGAAGGGGAGCCCCTTGAAGCCCGCCTCCTCCTCCCCGAGGTGAGGCTTGCTGTCCGCCATGGGGTGGATCGCGAATTCGTGGGCGAGCATGCCGGCGATGTAGCCGATGTCGTAGCTCTCGAAGTAGTAGGCGGCGAGGGTGACCGTGACGCCGTCCGGCCCGCGGTCCACCACGTCCGCCGGAGTCTGCGTCGTCCGCTGCTCGATGACGATGTCGCACTTGCGGTTGCCCAGAAACTTCTGGATCGACTCGTGCGACGACAGGAGCTGGAGCACGCGCGTGGCCTTCTCGCGGTACTTCTCGTTCTTCTGGTTCAGGTTGGTGAAAGCGATCTTCCCGCTCGACAGGCGCGCCCGCTGGATCGGCACCGGGGCGCGCTGCACCGTCCCCGTACCGCCCTGGCCCGCCGGTGAACGGCCGCTCGACGGCTGGGGACGGTGCTGGTCCGCCCCCAGCCTCTGCACGACGGCCATGTTGCCCGCGGAGCCCTGCCACGCCAGCATCGACGCCTGACTCGGTTCGCCCGCTCTCCCGGCGTACGCGGTGTCCGGCGACGCGGACGCCGGTACGGGCGCGACCGGCGTCGCCCGCTTCGCCGGTACCCGCTCGGCCCCCATGACCGACTTCTCTTCGAGGGCTGGCAACAGACCGTCTCCTTCAGGCTGCACGGGCACGGATCGCCGCCCAGTCAACCAGTGCCACGGCGCAGCGGCGGAGGACCCCGCGGACGCCGCCGGGGGCACAGCCGTTGCCCGGCCCGCGCCTCACCCCTCCCCCAGGAGCGCGGGTCAGTAAACAACTCCCGGAATGCCGCGCCTCGTGGTAGCTGGGGCTGTCGGGCGCTGCTGTTGAAAAGGCGTGGCTGCCCGTCAGTCGTGATGCGACAATCCGCATCTTGATTCCGCGTCCTGGAGGTCCTCATGGTCATCGCCTCGCTGCTGCCGATGACCACGCCCCGGTTGTCGCTGCGTCTGTTCACTCCCGGCGACGCCGACGACCTGTACGCCTACCAGAGCCTGCCGAGCGTGGCGCGCTACTTGTACCGGCCGGCGCACACGCGGGAGCGCAGCGAGCAGGTTGCGGCCGAGCGCGCTTCGCACTCGGTTTGGTGCGCCGACGGGGACAAGCTGGCGCTTGCTGTGTGCCGACGCGATGAGCCCGGCGTCCTTGGCGAGGTGACGCTCACACTGGCCAATGCCCGCACCGCCCAGGCCGAGATCGGCTGGACTCTCGACCCACGTCACCAGGGGCACGGCTATGCGACCGAAGCGGCCGTCGCGCTGGCCGGGTTTGCCTTCGGCAGGCTGGGCGTGCACCGGCTCTACGCACGGCTGGATGTGGAGAACACCGGGTCTGTGCGGGTCTGTGAGCGCCTCGGGATGCGTCGGGAGGCGCACCTGGTCGAAAACGACCTCGACGGGGATCGCTGGGGCAGCGAGTACATCTACGCGGCGCTGGCCGCGGACATCGGCGGTCAATCAGGCAGTTGAGCCCGACGCCGCCTCCTGTTCGTGATCTTCCGCATGGAAGAATCCTGGTACGTCTGGTGGGGATGGCCTGTTCGAGGTGGATACGGCGGCGGTGGTGGAGCCGCAGACCGCACCACCGGTGCCGGTGAAGAAGACGTTCCGGGTGTTCGTCCCCGATCAGATGATGTTGCTGCCGCCGTCGCTGGATGAGTGGTTGCCGCAGGACCATCTGGCGCGGTTCGTCGCCGCGTTGGTCGACGAGGTCCTGGACCTGGCCCCGATCCTGGCGGCCTACACCGAGAAGCGCGGGTTCCCGCCGTATGACCCGCGTCTGATGGTCCGGCTGCTTATCCACGGCTACACAACCGGGATGCGCTCGTCGCGGGCGATCGAGCGCAGGTGCGTGGACGATGTGGCATTCCGCTACCTGGCCGCCGGGGCAGGCCCGGATTACCGGTCGATATCCAGGTTCCGGGCCCGGCACCTGGACGCCCTGGCCGGGATCTTCACCCAGTCGCCGCACCTGGCGCAGAGGCTGGGCATGGTGAAGATGGGCAGGGTGGCGTTGGACGGCACGAAGCTTGAGGCCAATGCCTCAAAGCACAAGGCGATGAGCAGCGACGGGGCCTACATCCAGGCCTGCAACGCCCAGGCCGTCGTGGACGGCGCGCACCAGATCATCACCGCCGCCGATGGACGACGAACCCCTCGGACGTGCTGAACTACACCATGATGCTCGACCAGTCCGCCGCGAACACCGGTATCCATCCCAAGCAGGCGCTGGTCGACGCAGGTACTGCTCCGAGGCGAACCTCGCGGCCGCGGCCGACCGCAAGGGAGAACACGGCACCGACACGTTCATGGCCACCGGTCGTCTGACCCACGACGAGCAGGTCAGCGCCGCACCGCACGGACGCATCCCACAGGACGCCACGGCCCGTGAGCGCATGGCCCGCAAGCTGCGGACCAAACCCGGCCGCGCCGCCTACAGCCGCCGCAAAGCCATCGCCGAACCCGTATTCGGCCAGATTATGACCTGCCAGGATGGCCGTGAACTGCTGCTGCGCGGTGAGAACGGGGCCCGTGGCGAATGGCGACTCCTGGCGGCCTGCCACAACCTCCGCAAGATCTTCCGGCACGCCGGAACCGCCGGGCTGGCCACCGCCAGAGCCTGACGGCCCGGCCGGAGCCCCCTGAACAACGGCCCACCGAGCCCACCACCGCGGCACCAGGCCCGAACGAACGGCCGCGACCGGCCATCAGCCGATCCACAACCGCTCGTCGGCCGGGCCATTACCGACCCACGCTCCTAGCCAGGGCCCCGCGCTACGCCGCGAACAGCATCGCGACCGTCACCACGGCCAGCAGCCCGATGTACGCCCAGGCGTGGGTACGGTCGGGGATCCGCGGCGGGCGCCGCCGCAGTACCGCGATCACCGGCAGGGCCCCGAGGAGCAGCGCCGACGCGGCGCGGAGGTCGACGAGCCCCGCCAGGTGTACGTGCGCGTCCACGGCGGCGGGGACCACGGTGCCGCCCAGGGACACCACGGTGGCCGGGAGCGCGATGGCGAGGGTGAGGGGGTTGGCCAGCGCGGTCGCCGTGTGCATCGTGTGCCCGGCCCGCCGCATCGCGGGGACGGTCATGACGCTGCCTCCCACACCGAGGAAGGCAGCGACGGCGCCGACCGGCACCCCGAGGACGGCCGGCAGCGGACGCGGAGCCCCGGAGGGTGCCTCGTCCGGGGGGCGAGGGCGGAGAAAGCCGGGGCGCAGGAGCAGATCGGCGAGGGTGAGAGCGACGTACGCGACGAACGCCCACCGGGCCGGATCGGGCGGGGCGAGGCGCGTGGCGAGCGCGCCCGCCGATCCACCGGCCGCCAGCAGGAGGAGCAACGTACCGCTGCCACGGAGCGCGAGGAGCACCCGCCGGGGTGTGACGGCCGTCGCGAACCCCGCGTTCACCACCATCACCAGCGCGGAGGTGGCCGTCGCCACCCGCATCGCGTCCGCGCCGAGCGCGGCGTCCGCCCACACCACGACCGGCACCGCGACGAACCCGCCGCCGAACCCGAACAACACCGTCGTCACCCCGGTGAGGAGTCCGATCCCGATCAACGCCATCACGTCCACAGGTACGTCCACAGGCACATCCACCCGCCCACTCCACCAGCTACGACGGGAGGCCCGCATGCGATGGTCGGCACAGTTCCTTCGAGTGTCGGCCGGTACGGTGGAACGATGAGGAACGTGCCGCTGGCCGAGGTGGACCACGTCGACCGGGCCGTCCTGCCGATCGGCACCGACTACCCGCCCGGCCACGTACTGGACTGGCACGAACACCGGCGCGCGCAGTTCCTGCACGGCGCCACCGGGGTCATGGTCGTCGACACCGCCGACGGCACCTGGACCGTGCCGCCCGAGCGTGCCGTCCTGATTCCGGCCGCCACCCGGCACCGGGTCCGCATGCTGGGGGTGAGCACACGGAGCCTGTACATCGAGCCGGACGCCGTCCCCTGGTGGCCCGGCAGCTGCACGGTCGTGGACGTGCCGCCGCTGCTGCGTGAACTGCTCCTGGCCGCCGAGGAGTTCGAGGCCGACTACAGCCGCTCCGGCCGGGAGGGGAGCATCGCCGCGCTCCTCCTGTACGAGATCGCCGAGCGCGCCCCGCTCCCGTTCCACGTCGGGATCCCCGCCGCCGCAGACCTGGCAGGGCTGTGCCGCGCGTATCTGGCCGCCCCGGACGCCGGCGTCACCAACGCCGCGTGGGCCGCGCGAACGGCCATGAGTGAACGGGCCTTCACCCGGCGCTTCCGCGCCGAGGCCGGTGACAGCCCCGCCGTCTGGCGGACCCGCGCCCGCCTGCTCGCCGCCGTCCCCCTGCTGCGTACCGCGTCGGTCAGCGAGGTCGGCGCCCGTATCGGCTACGCCTCTCCCGCCGCGTTCACCGCCGCGTTCACGCGCGCGTTCGGCATGCCGCCGTCCCGATTCACGGCGTCGGCCTCCCGCCCGTAGGGGAAAGTCCGGGCGGGAGGCCGACGGGGTCGTACAGCGCGGCAGGCCAGAGACCGACAGCCGTCGGAAACCGACAGCCGTCAGAGACCGTCGGTGTAGAGGAGCCGGTTGGGTGAGCCCGCCCCGATCGACGTCACCAGGTCCTTGTCGGACTCCTCCACGAGCCAGGCGGAGACGGCCGAGGGGGAGGCCGTCGGGTACTTCCCCTTGAGCAGCGCGGCGACACCGGCGACATGCGGGCTGGCCATCGAAGTTCCGCTGAGCGTCTTGTACCCGCCGCCGAGCTTGGCGGAGACGATGTCGACCCCGGGCGCGTACAGCTTCAGGCACGGGCCCCAGTTGCTGAAGGTGGCCTGCCGGTCCTCCCTGTCGGTGGCCCCGACCGTGATCACCTTGGACGCGCCGGCGGGCGAGACGTCACAGGCGTTCTGGTTCTCGTTGCCGGCCGCCACGACCGGCGGGACACCGCTGTTGGCGACGGAGTTGACCGCCGCGTTGACGGCCGTGGACTTCGATCCGCCGATGGACGCGTTCATGACCGCCGGCTGCTTGGCGTTCTTGGCCACCCAGTCGAAGCCGGCGATGACCCCGGCCCAGGAACCGCTGCCGTCGCAGCCGAGGACGCGGACGGAGACGAGCGAGGCCTCACGGGCCACGCCGTAGTCGGAACCGCCGACGGTCCCCGCCACGTGCGTGCCGTGGGAGTTGCAGTCCTGCCCGTTCTGTCCGTCACCGACCGAGTCGAACCCGACGCTCGCCCGGCCGCCGAACTCGCTGTGCGCGGTCTCGATCCCGGTGTCGACGATGTACGCGGTGACGCCCTTGCCCGTGCCCTTCACGTCGTACTGCCCGTCTAGCGGCAGATTCCGCTGGTCGATCCGGTCCAGCCCCCAGCTCAGGGCCGGCACCCGCGCCTGACGGCCGGCCAGGGCCCCGGCCTTCGTCGCCGGCGAGTTGGCCGTGACCACGGCGTTCTCCTCGACGGCCGCGACAGCCGGGAAACGGCGGACCAGATCCAGCTCGGACGTGCTCAGCGTGGCGGCGAACCCGGGAAAGACGGTCTCGTACGTGTGCAGGGCGCTGACCCGGAGCTGCCGCAGAACCGTGGACGGCGAGAACCTGGGCTTGAGGGAGACGATGTACTGCCCCGGAACCGCCTGGGCGGAACGTTCCACCGGAATCAGCCCCCGGTCGGGATCCGCCGCCATGGCAGAGGTACCCGTACCGGCGACCAGGGGAACGAGCAGCAGAAGGGCGGCCGATGCCCAGCGTGCGCGCAGGCGCATGTGTGTACTCCTTGCAGGTGGCTGATCGCCGGACGCGTCCCGGGCGGGATACATCAGACGATGTCCGAACACCTCTCTTTCGTCCCGGCACCCGGCACGCCTTGAGCGCTCGCCCGCACTGATGGCCGGATGGAGTAACGGGCGGGAGCGGGACGGTGAGCTGCGCCGGGACCTGTGCGGCGACTTGCGCGGCGGCCTGTGCGGCGACTTGCGCGGCCTACGGAATGTCGGTGGGGCTCGTCCGCGGAGCTTTCCCGAGGACGTGTTCCCGCCCCCACAGTCCGAGCGGACGGAGCGCCAGCTCCAGGGCGACACCGGACGCGGTCAGCGCGTACTCGACACGCGGCGGCACCTCGTCGTACACCTCGCGGGACACGATGCCGTGCGCCTCCAGCTCACGCAGATGGGCGGTGAGGACCTTCTCCGTGACACCGGGAAGCATCCGCCGCAGCGCGCCGAAACGGCGCGGGCCCCCCTCAAGCGCCCACAGGATCAGGACCTTCCACTTCCCGCCGATCACGTCCATGGCCGCGTCGATCCCACAGTGGTACGCGTCGGGCGCGCCCGGCCTGCCCACGGTCGCCATCGCGCTCGCCCCTCCCCCGTCCCGCACCACGTGGATCCCCTGGATCACCTGGATATATACCTCGGGGAAAGTGCCCACTTCGAAGTGGGTACTTGTTGCCCCCCGAGTTGTCGACCAGCTTAAGTGCCATGACTGACACCCCTTCTGACGCCATTTCCTCCTCTGTTTCCCCGTCCGCCTCCCCCTCCGTTTCTCCATCCGCCTCCCCCTCCCTCACCCTCCTGGGACTCGGGGCGATGGGCACGGCGTTCGCCCGCGCCTGGCTCGCCGTCGGATACTCCCTGACCGTCTGGAACCGCACGCCGAGCCGAGCGGAGGCGCTGATCGCCGAAGGTGCCAGGCCCGCCGCGAGCGCCGCCGAAGCGGTGGCCGAGAACGGGCTGGTCGTGACCTGCCTGCTGGACGACGCCTCGGTCGGCGCGGCACTGGCGGACGCCGACCTGACCGGCAAGGACCTGGTGGACCTCACCACGGGAACCCCGTCCGAGGCCCGGACCCGCGCCGCATGGGCCGAGGCGCGCGGCGCGCGCTTCCTCAGCGGCGGAATCATGGCCGTACCGCCGATGATCGGAGCACCCGAGGCAGGCGGTTACGTCCTCTACAGCGGATCCCAGGACCTCTTCGAGACGCACCGCACGACTCTGGCGCCCCCTGCGGGCACCCGATTCGTCGGCGGGAACCCCGGCCATGCCGCGCTCCAGGACGTGGCGCTGCTGAGCGGGATGTACGGCATGATCGCGGGCGCCGCGCACGCGTTCGCGCTGGTACGCGGGGAGAAGGACATCTCACCGGCGGAGTTCGCGCCGCTGCTGGCGCAGTGGGTGGCCGCGATGTCCACGATGATTCCGCAGATCGGCGAGCAGTTGGAGAGCGGCGACTACGAGTCGGGCGTCACGTCGGGCCTGGCCATGCAGGTCGCGGGCATCAAAACCCTCCTGAGCACGGCGCAGGACCAGAACGTCAGCCCCGAACTGCTGACCTCTGTCTTCGACCTGATGCGGCGCCGGGCCGAGACCGGGGGCGGCCGGGAGGGCTTCGCGGGAATGGTCGACCTGCTGGGCTGAGGACGGGCCGGGGGTACGCGACGCCCGCCCCCGCTCTTGGCCGGCGTGACGAGCGGCGAGCGGGGGCGGGCCATCGGTGTTCTCCCAACTGGCGCAGTCGGAGGGAGAGTTACGCCGATCGACGGACAGGCCGGTCAGCGACACAGAGCGACCATAGCGTCACCCAGAGGCGTGTATCAAGTGTTTTACGTCTAACGTGTGAGTCGATATCTCTCTGCATTTTGTACGGCAACGGAACGGGCGGCCCCCACCTGCGCCGATGGGAACCGCCCGCGTCAACCGCTCGACACCTCAGGCCAAGTCGTCGAACTCGCCCTCCTTGGCGCCACCGAGGAAGGCACGGAGCTTGGCACGGGTCGTACGGATGACGACGTTCGGATTGTCGCTCTCACGCATCAGGATCTCGTCGCCCTGTCTGGCAAGTTCCAGGCAGTTGGAGTCCTCGGCGTTGGAGGACTTCGAGGACTTGCGCCACTGAATTTCCATGGTTTTCACGCCTTCATACTTGTTGTGCGATCTTTCTGATGAAGTCTCGTGAACTCTCCGGGTCGAGAGACTTCTCCTCGATCCGGTCCAACACCGCCCGCCAGTTCATGAGACGCGTTTCGGCATCCAAAAACCCCGATCCGGTCGCGGTGTCGGTCTGCACGGTGTCGAGCTGCGGAACGGGGCCGTAGACGTAGTGTGTCGAACTGCTGGCGTGCGGGAAACCGCCTGCCGCGAACGGGATCGCGCGGACGGTGACGTTGTCTCGATCCGACTCCTTGAGCAGGTGGTCGAGTTGGCCGCGAGTCACTTTGGCGCCGCCATAGGTCATCCTCAGCGCCGCCTCGTGGACAAGGAAGACGCACGCGGGCGGGTCGGGCCGGTCGAGGACATCCCGTCGTTTCAACCGGTGCGAGAGCTGCCGTCGTCGGCGCGCCGGGCTCGACGGCGGCACATCCTCCGCGAACACGGCGCGTGCGTAATCCTCGGTCTGGAGCAGGCCGGGCATATGCATGATCTGCACCGATCGAATGCCGACGCCGTGATACTCCAGCTCGGCCAGATCCAGGGCACCGCTGGTGAGATCGCCCCGATACTCCTCCCACCACCCCTTTATGCGCTCCTCCGCCATGTCGGCGAGCGCATCGACATACGCCGCGTCAGGGCACTCGTAATGCCCGGCCCAGGAACGCACGCGCGCGCCACTCACGCCGAATCTTCCCGATTCGGTGTTGCTGATCGTGGTGCGGTCGGTGCCCAGCAGAGCCGCTGCTGCGGCCGGAGCTAGGCCTGCGTGCTCACGCATCTTGCGCAGTTCGGCGCCCAGTCGGGCCTGTCGCGCGGTGGGTGGCTTCCTTGGCGGCATCGGCGTCTCCTCGTGTCAGGTCTCAGTGTCACCCTCACTCATATGGGGGTCCACTGCTAACAAAATGTATTGGACTTGATACAACAAGTTAGATGGTGCGCTAGCGTCGCCTCATCACCGCGTCGCACGTCAGTAAGACCGAAGTGCAGCCGCTCCAGCGCGCCCTGAACTCTGCGCAGGTACGGCCGATGCCACGCATGGCGAGCAGCGCAACCGGCTCAGACCGCGTTGGGAGACGACGACATGACCACCGTTACCGCCCTTCCCGCACCTCCCGCCCTTCCGGCGCCACCACCGGCACCTCAGGGCGGCGAGCACTACCGGCTCGCCGTGCCGAACACGGTGAACGCCCCGAGAATCGCAAGGGATTTCGTCGGATCACTTCTGCGTGTCGGCAGGCACTCCGCCCTCGTGGACGACGCGCGTCTGTGCGTCACCGAGATCGTCACCAACGCCCATCGGCACACCCGCACACGGCAGATCCGTATCGACGTGACCATCAACCGGAAGCAGGTCACCGTCTCGGTCACGGACGACAAACCCTGGGCTCTGCCGATGCCTCAGAACCGTTGGCCTGGCCAGGAGTTCGAGGACGGCCAGGGGCTGCACCTCGTGGACACCCTCGCCCGCGCGTGGGGCACGACGATCTACGGAGCCTGCTCACCCCGGGCGAAAGCCGTCTGGTTCACGCTCGCCAGGAGCGAGGTCGTGGGAGCGTGACGCAGCCCGCGACCAGCTCCCTGCTGTGGGACTTCGTGGTGGCCGGGGTCGCGCTGGCGCTGGTGGCGGGAGGGCTGATGTTCACTCCCGTGCCAGGCCACGGGCACCGCCACCGGCGCGACCCCGGCAGCCGACGGCGGCCCGGACCGGGGGAACCCCGGCGCGAGGACCACTGGTAAGGGCCGCGCGCGGGTTCAGGCCGAAGGCCGATCCAAGTGACCAGGGACGCCTCATGGCGGGCGACGGGGGCGGGGCCCCTGGGAAGCGCTTCCACTCCTCGGGTCGGTTCCAGGCCGGCGGGTGGGTTCGCCCTGCGGGGCGCGCGGTCGTGGAGTGGGGTGGTGACGCGCTTCGTCAAGCGGCTCCCCACCGCATGTGCGCTGGGCTTCATGCCCCGCTGGTCATTCGTCGTGGGTGGGGGGCGGTGGTGAATGGCCGGGAGGGGTGGGGATGGGAGGGGAGGGGAGGGAGTGCGGGGCGGTGCCGGTCGGTGCCGGGGCTGCCGGGGTGCCGGTCGGTGCCGGGGCTGCCGGGGTGCCGGTCAGTGCCGGTTGGTGCCGGTCGATGCCGGTTGGTGCCGGGATACAGGGCGGACGTCTCCCCGAGCACAAGGTGTCGCAGATGCCCCGGTTTGCCCAAATTCTCTGGGGGTTGAGGGCCAGATATTCCGTTGGTGTGTACCGGGAGCGCACTCAGGCGGGACTCCGGGTACACACCCTCCCCGTCAGACGCCTCCCCCGCCCCACACGTCACACCCGCCCCGAACCCGCAGACCTCCAGCCCACCCCGGCACCCCAGCACCCCGGACTGACCATGCGCCCGGGGGCCCCACGCGAACCCCATCGGCCGGAACACAGAAACCCCCGCCCCCACCCACGGCGGGCGACCAGCGGGCATGAAGCTCAGCACGCGACCGGTCGACGGACGCTTGACGAAACGCGCCACCACCCCACACCACTACCGCGCGCCCCGCAGGGCGAACCGGCCCGCAAGTCTGGAACGGACCGGTAGGACGAGGGAGTTTCCCAGGGGACCCCTCCCCCCCGGCCGCCCCCTCCCACCGCCCTTTCCAGCGGTGGAGGGACGGGAGTCAAGGGTGACCGAAGGCCATCGGCGAAGCCGCCGCGACGTCGGAGCGCCCTTGACTCCCGGCACGGAACCGCGACCATCGGATCAGGGAGGGGGCGGCCCCGCCCGCCATAAGACACCTTGGGCCCGCCCCGACAGGCCCCGCCCGAACCTGCACCCCACAGCGGACAGCGGACAGCGGACCAGCGACCCGCAACCAGCGATCAGCGCCCAGCGACCCGCACCGTCACCCTCGGTCGACCGAGGCCATGAACGCCAGCATCCGGGTGTTGACCTGGTCCGCGTGGTCGATCTGGGGGCCGTGGCCCGTGTCGGAGATGATGTCGGCCCGGGCTCCTGGGATCAGGCGTGGGACGCGTTCCGCCTGGCGGTTCGGGTGGACCAGGAGGCTTCGCCTGCCGAGCACGAGGTGGAGCGGGGTACGGATGGTGCGCAGCTCGTCCTCGGACAGGGGGATCGGGGCCGGGCGGCGGATGCGGTACGCGCGGACGCTGGCCCTGATCATGGCGCGCAGCTCCGGCACGACGAGGACCGGCTGTTCCAGCCAGGCGGCCAGGCGGGGGCGGAGCCGCTTCGGGGCGGAGGTCGCGAAGAGGCCGGCGAAGATCCAGACGAAGAAGCGCAGGCCCACCTTCTCCAGTCCGCCGGGGTCGAGGAGCGTGACCGAGGCGAGGCGACCGGGCCCACGGTGCGCCTGGTTGAGGGCGAGCCATCCACCGTACGAACTGCCGACGAGGTGCACGCGGTCGAGGCCGAGGCCCGCGAGCGTCTCGTCCAGCCACTGTGCGGCCCGTTCGGGCTGGTGGATGGGTTCGCGCTGCACGCTGCGTCCGGGGTCGCCCGGGGTGTCGATCGCGTAGACCGGGCGCTCGGCGCCGAGGGCGGGGGTGTTGGGGTACCACATGGCGGAGCAACTGCCCGCCCCGTGCACCAGGACGACCGGGGTGCGGGACGCGGCGGCGGGATCCGTGGGGCCGTACCGGTAGACGTGGGTGGTGCCGAAGCCGGTCTCCACATCGGTCTCGGCGACGGCCGGCGCCCCCAGCGCGTAGAGCGCGTCGCAGGCCGCGAAGTAGCGGTCCCGCAGGGCGTCGTTCACATAGCGGCCGACATCGGGCCGGGTCCGGGTCGTCGTCTCGGGCATGGCGGGCCACCTCCGGAGGCAATCTTCTTTATGGTACGACCGTACCATGAAGATGGTACGGCTGTACCATGAAACCGCCCGCCTTCGCCCGGCCTCGCCCGGCGTGCGGGCGAGGGAAACCGACGAGCGGAGAAGGCGGCCGATGCCCAAGCGGGTGGATCACGAGGAGCGGCGGACCGAGATCGCCGACGCGCTCGTCCGGGTGGCGGCGAGGCAGGGCCTGCACGCCGTGGGGATGCGTGACGTGGCGGCGGAGGCGGGGGTGTCGCTGCGCCTGGTGCAGTACTACTTCCAGACCAAGGAGAAGCTGCTGTTCTACGGCCTGGAGCGCCTGGCCCGGCGGTTCACCGAGCGCGTCGCCGCCCGGCTCGCCGCCGTGGGGGCCGACCCGGGTCCGCGTGCGACGGTCGAGGCCGTACTGCTGGTGTCGCTGCCGACCGACGAGGAGAGCCGTACCTTCCACCTCGTCTACACGTCGTACGCCGTGCTGGCCATGACCGACAGGACGCTCGCCGCCCAGCCCTTCACCGACAACCCGGCCGCCGCCGAGGACGCCGTGGCCGGGCTGCTCCAGCAGGCGCGGGAGGCGGGGCTCACGCGGCCGGACACGGACCCGCGTACGGAGGCGATCAGCCTGCTCGCACTGACGGCGGGGCTCGGTACGAGCATCCTGGCCGGGCACCGGAGCCCGGAGTCCGCCGTCGCGGTACTCACCCACCATCTGGACCGCGTCTTCCGGAGCGGGTGACGACCGCGGGCCGGCCATGGCGCCCGTACGCGCCGAAGGGCGGCGGGCCAGGAGCCCACCGCCCTTCGGGCAGAACCGGCCGGTACCGACCGGCCCCGACGGGCACCGATCAGTACCCGCCGCCGCCGCTACTTGATGATCGTGATGCGGTCCGCGGCCGGGGGCGCCAGCGGCGCCTGCGCCGTGGAGTTCGCCGCCAGGTACGCGTTGAACATGTCCAGGTCCGACGCGCCGACCAGCTTGTTCGTCCCCTGGCCCAGGGCCGCGAAGCCGTCGCCGCCGCCCGCGAGGAACTCGTTCATCGCGACGCGGTACGTCTTCGCCGGGTCGATCGCCGCACCGTTCAGCTTCACCGAGTCCGTGACGACACGGGCCGCGCCCGACTTCGTCATGTCCAGGGTGTACGTGAGGCCCTTCGAGACCTGAAGGATCTTCGGCGACGCCTCGTTCGAGCCGCTGACCTGCTGCTGGAGCACGGTGATGAGCTGCGCGCCGGTCAGGTCGACGGCGTTCATCATGTTGGTGAACGGCTGCACGGTGAACGCCTCGCCGTACGTGACGACCCCGTCGCCCTCACTGCCCGACGCCTTGTGCACCAGGTCGGAGCGGATCCCGCCGGGGTTCATGAAGGCGATCTGCGCGCCGCCCTTGTCCGCCGGGGCCATGCCCGCGAGCTGCGCGTCCGCGATCACGTCGCCGAGCGGGGTCTCGGGCGTCGTGGCGCCACGCCCGTTGATGTCCGCCGAGATGTAGCCCTGCGGGGCGTTGGCGATCGGCGCGGCCAGCTTGTTCCAGCGCGCGATCAGGTCGGTCATGTCCTTGGCCTTGGCCTGGTCACGGCTGACGATGTGGTTGGCCGACTTCACGCCCGCCCGCACGATGTCCTTCGTACGGAGGTCGTAGGTGAGCGTCGTGTCCGTGTAGAGCTTGCCGAACGACGAAGCGGACGTGACCAGGCGCGGGTTGCCGGACGGGTCCGGGATCGTGCACGCGTACGCCTGGTGCGTGTGGCCCGTCACCAGCGCGTCGACCTTCGGCGAGATGCCCTTGGCGATGTCGACGATCGGCCCGGAGATGCCGTTGCCGGCGCCGGGGCTGTCGCAGTCGTAGTTGTACGCGGTCGAGGCCGGCGCGCCGCCCTCGTGGATCAGCGCGACGATCGACTTGACGCCCTGCTTGTCCAGTTCCTTGGCGTACTTGTTGACCGTCTCGATCTCGTCGTGGAACTTGAGGCCCTTGACGCCCTCGGCGGTCACGATGTTCGGCGTGCCCTCCAGGGTCACCCCGATGAAGCCGATCTTGACGCCGTTCTTCTTCCACACCGTGTACGGCTTGAGGACCGGCTTGCCGGTCTTCTCCGACGTCACGTTGGCGGCGAGGTAAGGGAAGTCGGCTCCCTTGAACTTCTTGCCCTTCTCGTAACAGCCCCCGGTCGGGTGACAACCGCCGTTCTGGAGGCGGCCGAGCTCGGTGGCGCCCTCGTCGAACTCGTGGTTGCCGACGGCCGTCACGTCGAGGTCGATCTTGTTGAGCGCCTCGATGGTCGGCTCGTCGTGGAAGAGACCGGACAGCAGCGGGCTCGCGCCGACCATGTCACCGCCCGCGGCGGTGATGGAGTACGGCTGGCCCTTGCGCGCGGTGCGCAGCGAGGTCGCCAGGTACTCGACGCCGCCGGCGGGGATCGCCTTGGTCGTGCCGTCGGCCTGCTGCTCGGTGACGGTTCCGGCGGAGCCGGCCGGCGCCTCCAGGTTGCCGTGCAGGTCGTTGAAGGACAGGAGTTGCACGTCGACCGTCTTGGGCTTCGGCTTCGGCTTGGAGTGGCTGAAGCCGTGCCCGCCGCCGTGTGCGGGGGTCTGTGCGGTGGCCGGCATCGCGGCGACGAGGGCGCCTGCGGTGGCCAGACCGGCGGCAGCGGCGAGCACCCGCCGTGCCGCGCGGTTCTTCTGCGGTGTCGCTGACATCGATCCCCTTATGAACTCAAAAGTCTGGAGCCTGCGAGCGGCAGCCTAGAGTCAACGCGCGTAGCTCGGACAGGGGCGGCGGGTTACGAGTGGGTTGCCTTTGCGCGTACGTCACCGGTCGGCACCGCGCGCACCCTGCGGCCGTACCGCGCGCACCACTCCGCCCCGTACCCCGCCCGTACCCCTCCCGGGCCGCGCCGCCGCCGTACCCTCGACGCATGACAGACGCAGTGACCCGCGAGTCCGGCCGGCAGATCCAGACCCTCGACGCGCTCACCCCGGAGCAGGCCGAGGACGTCCTCGGCCTCCTCGCCGAAGCAGCCGCCACGGACGGGGTGCAGGCCGTCTCCGAGCAGGGGCGGCTCCAGTTGCGCGGCGGACACCGCGAGGGCGTACGGCACTTCCTGGTCACCGCGGACCGGGAGGGCGGCGACACCGGATCCGATCAGGGAGAAGGCGGGGCGCGGGAGCTGGTCGGATACGGGCAGTTGGAGGACACCGACCCCATCGAGGCGCCGGCCGTCGAGCTGGTCGTACACCCCGGGCGGCGCGGCCGGGGCCACGGCCGCGCGCTGGGCAACGCGCTGCTGGGCGCCTCCGGGAAGCGGCTGCGGGCCTGGGCGCACGGCGGGAAGTCGGCCGCCCGCCATCTCGCGCAGGTGCTCGGGCTGACGCTCTTCCGCGAACTGCGGCAGCTCCGCCGCCCGTTGGCCCCGCTGGGCATCGCGGAGCCGGTGCTGCCGCCCGGGGTCACCGTCCGCACCTTCGTCCCCGGGCAGGACGACACGGCCTGGCTCGCGGTCAACGCCGCCGCCTTCGCCCACCACCCGGAGCAGGGTTCGCTGACCCAGCGGGACCTGGACGACCGGATCGCGGAGCCGTGGTTCGACCCGAAGGGGTTCTTCCTCGCCGAGCGGGACGGGGAGCTGATCGGGTTCCACTGGACGAAGGTGCACGCCGAGGAGCAGCTCGGCGAGGTGTACGTCGTCGGCATCAAGCCGGACGCGCAGGGCGGCGGCCTCGGCAAGGCGCTCACCGCGATCGGACTGCGGCACCTGGCGGCGCAGGCGCTGCCGACGGCGATGCTGTACGTGGACGCGGACAACACGGCGGCGGTGACGGTGTACGAGCGGCTGGGCTTCGTCACGCACGAGGTGGACCTGATGTACCGCACGGAGACCTGAGTACGTACGGGTCCGGGCCCGGGGGCGGCGCGGGGTCGGGGGGCCGGTCCCGGCCCCCCGCTCCGGGCCGGACCCCGCACCCGCACCGGCCGGCCCGGCCTCCCGCACCGCCCCGCACCGCACCACCCCCGGCCACCCGAACGGCGTACGTACCGTACGGTCGGCCCCGGCGGGACCCGCCCCGCTTCCCTGCATGTCATGTCACCGTTACCGGCCATTCAGAAGCCCTTGCGACCCTCGGTGAATGCAGCCCGAGCCCGCTGTACCCCCCACCCCGGACGGCACCCCGAACGCCACCCCGAACCGCAGGCCGAAAGCCACCGCGAACGGCACTCCCGCCGCCAGGACCGCTCCGAACGGCAGGATCCGTCTCACCCCCGCTCTCTCCGACGCGCCTGTCGTACCCTCTGCGCGGAAGAATGGGGACATGAGCCACCAGCCCGCCGAGGTTCCGGTCCAGCATTCCCAGCCCCCTCAGCAGCCGTCCGTCGGCTTCATAGCCGCGCACCGGCCCCATACGGTCGCCACGACCGGGTCGGCGGGCGATCTCGAACCCGATCTCGACTCCGACCTCGACGCGTACGAGGAGGACCGCGACCACGGCGGCGCCGAGCTGCCCCAGGGCCGGTTCCTGGACCGTGAGCGGAGCTGGCTCGCGTTCAACGAGCGGGTGCTGGAGCTGGCCGAGGACCCGGCGACGCCGCTCCTCGAACGGGCGAACTTCCTCGCCATCTTCGCGTCCAACCTGGACGAGTTCTTCATGGTCAGGGTCGCGGGCCTGAAACGGCGCATCGCGACCGGTGTCGCCACCCGCTCCGCCTCCGGCCTCCAGCCGCGTGAGGTGCTGGACCTGATCTGGACCCGGTCGCGCGAGCTCATGGCCCGGCACGCCGCCTGCTACCAGCAGGACATCGCCCCCGCGCTGGCCGACGAGGGCATCCACATCATCCGCTGGCCCGAGCTGACCGAGAAGGAACAGGCGCGTCTCTTCACCCTGTTCCGCCAGCAGATCTTCCCGGTCCTCACCCCCCTCGCGGTGGACCCGGCCCACCCCTTCCCGTACATCTCAGGGCTCTCCCTCAACCTCGCGGTCGTCGTGCGCAACCCGGTCAGTGGTCACCGGCACTTCGCGCGGGTGAAGGTGCCGCCGCTGCTGGCCCGCTTCCTGGAGGCGTCGCCGCAGCGCTACGTACCCCTCGAAGACGTGATCGCCGCGCACCTGGAGGAGCTGTTCCCCGGCATGGAGGTGCTCGCGCACCACATGTTCCGGGTCACGCGCAACGAGGACCTGGAGGTCGAGGAGGACGACGCCGAGAACCTCCTCAAGGCGCTGGAGAAGGAGCTGATGCGGCGCCGCTTCGGGCCGCCGGTGCGCCTGGAGGTCGAGGAGTCCATCGACCCGTACGTCCTCGACCTGCTGGTCCGCGAGCTGAAGGTGTCCGACGCGGAGGTGTATCCGCTGCCGGGGCCGCTGGATCTGACGGCGCTCTTCCGGATCTCGTCGCTGGACCGGCCGGAGCTGAAGTTCACCAAGTTCGTCGCGGGCACGCACCGCGATCTCGCCGAGGTGGAGTCGTCCTCCGCGCCCGACATATTCGCGGCGCTGCGCGAGCGCGACGTCCTGCTGCACCACCCGTACGACTCGTTCTCCACCTCCGTCCAGGCGTTCCTGGAGCAGGCGGCGGCCGACCCGGACGTGCTGGCCATCAAGCAGACGCTGTACCGGACGTCCGGCGACTCCCCGATCGTGGACGCGCTGATAGACGCGGCGGAGTCCGGCAAGCAGGTCCTCGTCCTCGTCGAGATCAAGGCGCGCTTCGACGAGCAGGCCAACATCAAGTGGGCGCGCAAGCTGGAGGAGTCCGGCTGCCACGTGGTGTACGGGCTGGTCGGTCTGAAGACGCACTGCAAGCTGTCGCTGGTGGTACGGCAGGAGGGCGAGACCCTGCGCCGCTACAGCCATGTCGGCACGGGCAACTACCACCCCAAGACGGCCCGGCTCTACGAGGACCTGGGGCTGCTCACCGCCGACCCGCAGGTCGGCGCGGACCTCTCCGACCTCTTCAACCGGCTGTCGGGCTACTCCCGCCGGGAGACCTACCGGCGGCTGCTGGTCGCCCCGAAGTCCCTGCGGGACGGGCTCATCTCCCGGATCAACAAGGAAGTGGCGCACCACCGCGCCGGGCGCCCCGCCTATGTCCGTATCAAGGTCAACTCGATGGTGGACGAAGCGACCATCGACGCCTGTTACCGGGCGGCGCAGGCGGGTGTCCCGGTGGACATCTGGGTGCGCGGGATCTGTGCCGTACGGCCCGGAGTGGCGGGCCTGTCGGAGAACATCCGGGTGCGGTCGGTCCTGGGGCGCTTCCTGGAGCACTCCCGGATCTTCGCGTTCGGCAACGGCGGCGAGCCGGAGGTCTGGCTCGGCAGCGCCGACATGATGCACCGCAACCTCGACCGCCGCATCGAGGCGCTCGTCCGGATCACCGACCCGGCCCACCGCGCGGCGATCACCCGGCTCCTGGAGACCGGGATGTCCGACACGACGTCCTCCTGGCACCTGGGCGCGGACGGCAACTGGACCCGGCACTCCGTGGACGCGGAGGGCCAGCCGCTGCGGCACGTACAGGAAATGCTCATAGACGCCCGGAGGCGCCGGCGTGCAGCACCATGAAGTGGACACCGACCGGGGCGCGACATCCGGAACGGTGCCGTCCGCACCACCGGCCCCCGCCGATCCGGCCGCTCCGGCCGGCCTGAGCGGCCCTGCCGATTTCACCGATCCCGCCGGCCCCGCCGATTCCGCGGTTCCGGTCGCGGGGCGGCTGACGGCGGGCGAGATCCTGGCCGGGTACCTGCACGCCCGCGCGGGCGACTTCCTGCGCGGGCTGCGACTGTACGGCGAGAGCGGCGCGGACACGGCCGCCGCCGAGGAGGCGGCCCGTACGCTGCGCGGCGCGGCGCGCCGGATCGGCGGCGCGCTGCACACGTACCGGCCGCTGCTCGACCCGGTCTCGGCGGACCAGCTCCGTACGGAACTGGGCTGGCTCTCCGGCACCCTCGCCCTGGAGCACGCCTGCACGAACCGGCTGCACCGGCTGCTGGGGGCGCTGGCCCGGCTCTCGGGGGCGGCGGTGCCGCAGGCCGCCACCGCGTCACCGACCGGTACGGCGTCGGCGGGTACGGCACGGACCGGCACCCTGGCCGTGGGCACGCTGACGGTCGGGGCGTCCCGGGCGGGCGCGCTGCTGGACCGCCAGCTCACCCTGGCCAGGACGCGCGCCCACTCCTCGGCGCTCCAGGCGCTGGGCTCTTCCCGCTTCCACGCGGTGGCGGACGCGGTGGCCGTACTCGCCTCCGAGGTGCCACTGGCGCCGATGGCGGGCGCCCCCGCGGTCGAGGTGCTGTCGGGCCCCGGCGAGGCGACGGAGGCCCAGCTCCTCGACGCCGTGGCCGCGCTGCCACTGGCGCGCGCGGCCCATCCGTACAACGCGGAGGCGCTGGTGCACGGCCTGGCCACCACGTCCGAAGGGGAGGCGCAGGACGCGCCGTGGCACCAGGTACGGCGGCTGCTGCGGCTGCACCGCTACACCCAGGAGGTGTGGTGCGCGGGCGGCGCCCCCGATCCGGCCCTGCTCGCGGCGGGCCGGACCCTGGACCGGCACCGCGACGCGGCCGAGGCGGCAGCGGCGGCGGCGAACGCGGCCCGCACGCCCCGGATCGCCCCGACGACCGCGTACGCGCTGGGCGTGCTCCACGCCGACCAGCGCCACGAGGTCGAGGCGGCGCGCTTCGCGTTCCAGCAGCTCTGGCAGAAGGCGGCGGTGACGCGATGACCGAGCCTGCGAACGGTACGGGCGGAACGAACGGTACGGGCGGAACGAACGGTACGGGCGGGCCCAAGGGCCAGGGAACGGTCCTGGCGGCGGGGTGCGTGCTGTGGCGCCGGGCCCCGTCCAAGGAGGACGGGGTCGAGATCTGCCTCGTCCACCGGCCCAAGTACGACGACTGGTCGCACCCCAAGGGCAAGCTCAAGCGCGGCGAGAGCGCCCTGGCGGGCGCGGTCCGCGAGGTCCTGGAGGAGACGGGCCACCACTGCGCGCCGGGCGCCCGCCTGAACACCGTCCACTACCTGGCCCAGGGCCGCCCCAAGGAGGTCACCTACTGGGCGGCCGAGGCGACGGTCGGCGTCTTCGTCCCCAACAGCGAGGTGGACAGCATCACCTGGCTGACACCGGAGGCCGCCCGCACGCGTCTGACCCAGCCGCGCGACCGCGTCCTGGTGGACGCGCTGCTCGCCGCCCTGCACGCGACCTGAACCCGGACGGCGTCGAGAGGCTTCCCGGCCTCTTCCCGGCCTCTTCGCTACGGCCGCCGTACCTCGAACTGGAAGCAGCCGTACTCCACGGCCCGTACGTGCACCAGCGCCACCTCCGGCTCCGCGAAGGCGTCGGCGAGGGCCCCGTCGAAACCGGCCGTGCAGTCCTCGGGGACCTCGAAGAGCCGTCCACCGGCGATGCGCCCCCGGGCGTCGTACCGGCGCAGCGTACGGAGCGCCCCGGGCCGCGCGAAGGGGTACCCGGGGGCGCCCTGCGGCCCCGCGCACGCCTCGGCGTGGATGAACACCGGCCCCGCTTCGTCGTACGCCCCCGGCTCGGCCCCGTACGCCGCCGCCCAGCGCCGCAGGGGCGCGTACGAGACGAGGGCGATCCGCTCGCCGGGGACGACGCCCCGCAGGCAGCAGCGCAGCGGACTGCCCAGGCAGGCGAGGGGCACGCCGTCCTCCCGCGCGGTGAACGGCCGCGGGGCCCGCCCGGAGTCGTCCGTGTCACGAAGCTCCTTGAGGGCGTCGGCAGCGATGGGCAAGGGGACGTACACGGTCGACGGGAGGTAACCGGCCAGGGGTGTGTATGCGCTCATACGCCCAGTCTTCGTGCCCCCTTCCCGGCACGCTGGCGGCATTCGGACGACGAGCCCGCCGCGGTTCGCCGCGCGAACATCCGGGCCGCCGTACGGGAGGCCTTCTTCCGCGTCGGCCGCCGTACCGGAGGCGCCCCTTCCGCGCCCCGTACGGGTCGGGACCGCGCCCCACGCGAACACCCCGCACTCGAACACCAGGGTGTCCGGCGAGGTTCACCTTCCGTTCACCCCCTTCCGTCGGCGGCTTCACCTGATCTGCCTAATTTCGGCCTTACACGGTGACGGTTAAAGCGCCGCACCGGCCACCTCGACGCACGCCGCCGTACAACAGGTCAGACCGGCGGCTCCTGGAAGGAACACCCCAAAAGTGAAGCTTCAGCGCAAGAACGGGCTGCGCGCCACCGCGCTCGGTGCCCTCGCCGTCTCCGGCGCCCTGGTTCTCACGGCGTGCGGTTCGGACAACAACAGCGAGGGCAGCACGACCGGCAGTGGCACGAAGTCCAGCGCCGCCTCCAGCGCCGTGTGCAAGGACGCCAAGGGCCAGCTGCTCGCGTCCGGCTCCAGCGCGCAGAAGAACGCCATGGACCTCTGGGTGAAGAACTACATGGCGACCTGCTCCGGCGTGGAGGTCAACTACAAGTCCTCCTCCTCCGGCGAGGGCATCGTGGCGTTCAACCAGGGCACGGTCGGCTTCGCCGGTTCCGACTCGGCGCTCAAGCCCGAAGAGGTCGCCGACTCGAAGAAGTCGTGCACGGGCGGCGGCCAGGGCATCAACCTGCCGATGGTCGGCGGACCGATCGCGATCGGTTACCACCTGGAGGGTGTGGACAGCCTCGTCCTCGACGCGCCCACCCTCGCCAAGATCTTCGACAGCAAGATAAAGACCTGGAACGACCCGGCGATCAAGGCGCTCAACCCGTCCGCCAAGCTGCCGAACAAGCCGATCCAGGCGTTCCACCGCTCCGAGGACTCCGGCACCACGCAGAACCTCGGCAAGTACCTGGGCGCCACGGCCTCCTCCGACTGGAAGTACGAGGCCGAGAAGAAGTGGCCCGCCCCCGGTGGCCAGGCCGCTTCCGGCTCCGCCGGTGTCGCCACGCAGGTGAAGCAGGTGGACGGCGCGATCGGTTACTTCGAGCTCTCGTACGCCACCTCGCAGAAGATCTCCACGGTCAAGATCGACACGGGCGCCAGCGCCCCGGTCGAGGCCACCTCGGAGAACGCCTCCAAGGCCATCGCCGCCGCCAAGATCAAGGGCACCGGCAAGGACCTGGCGCTCGACCTCGACTACACCACCAAGGCCGACGGTGCCTACCCGATCGTCCTGGTGACGTACGAGATCGCCTGCGACAAGGGCAACAAGCCGGCCACGCTCGCCACGATGAAGTCCTTCCTGACCTACACCTCCAGCGAGGACGGCCAGAAGCTGCTCTCCGAGGCGGGTTACGCCCCGATCCCGGCCGAGATCAACGCCAAGGTCCGCGAGACGGTCGCCTCGCTCTCCTGACACCGCCCGACCCGGTACGTGGTCTCCCCGTGAGGAGAGGCCACGTACCCCTCGTTCCACGGTGACGGCAGCCGGCCCGGCGCACCCCTCCGGGCCGGTGGCCGCCCCACCCCATCCGGTGCACCGCCGCCAGGGGAGCCGGCGCTCCCCCACACAGACCGGAAAGACATGGCTTCCACCACACCGACAGACGTTCCGCCGGCCCCGCCGGCCGATCCCCCGTCCCGGTCCTCCACGGGCCGCGCGGGCGACAACATCTTCTCGGGCCTCTCCAAGGGCTCGGGCATTCTGCTGCTCGTCCTCATGGCGTCGATCGCGGTGTTCCTCACCTACCGCGCCACCATCGCCATCTCGAAGGACGAGGGCAACTTCCTCACGACCTTCGACTGGAACCCCTCCGCGAGCCCGCCGGTCTTCGGCATCGCGGTCCTGCTCTTCGGCACGATCGTCAGCTCGATCATCGCGATGGTCATCGCGGTTCCGATCGCTGTCGGCATCGCCCTGTTCATCTCGCACTACGCGCCGCGCAAGGTGGCCTCTCCCCTCGCGTACGTGGTGGACCTGCTGGCCGCCGTGCCGAGCATCATCTACGGCATCTGGGGTGCCGTGGTGCTCGTGCCGTACCTCGGCGGTCTCAACAGTTGGCTCAGCGAGTACTTCTCGTGGACGTACCTCTTCGACCAGACGCAGCCCGGCCCCGCCAGGAACATGCTGACCGTCGGCATCCTGCTGGCGATCATGATCCTGCCGATCGTGACGAGCGTCAGCCGGGAGGTCTTCCTCCAGGTCCCGCGGATGAACGAGGAGGCCGCGCTCGCGCTCGGCGCCACCCGCTGGGAGGTCATCCGGCTCTCCGTGCTCCCCTTCGGACGCTCGGGCGTCATCTCCGCCTCCATGCTGGGGCTCGGCCGCGCGCTCGGCGAGACGATGGCCGTCGCCACGGTCCTCTCCCCGAACTACCTGATCTCGCTCCACCTGCTCGACCCGGGCGGCGGCACGTTCGCCCAGAACATCGCGGCGAAGTTCGACGAGGCCGACGAGCTGGGGCGTGACGCCCTGATCGCCTCCGGCCTGGTCCTCTTCGTCCTCACCCTGCTGGTGAACGGTGCGGCCCGGCTGATCATCGCGCGCCGCAAGGAGTACTCGGGGGCCAACGCATGAGCCACGCGACCATCCAGGACACGCCGACCCCGCTGCCGCCGTCCGGCGGCCGGCGCGGCAGCCTCAGCCAGCGCAGCCTGCCGCGCTGGGCCCCGGCCGGCTTCGCCGCGATCGGCGTGCTCATCGGCGTCGCCATCGGCGCGGGCGCGGGCCTGAGCAGCAAGGTCCAGTGGGGCCTGATCGCCGTCGTCGCCTTCCTCGTCGTCTCGTACACCGTCACGACGGCCGTCGAGAACCAGCGCCAGGCCAGGGACCGTCTCGCCACCAGCGTCGTCTGGGTGTGCTTCGTCCTCGCCGTCATCCCGCTGTTCTCGCTGCTGTGGACCACGATCGTGCGCGGCGCGAAGGTCCTCGACATCAACTTCCTGACGCACTCCATGGCCGGGGTCCTCGGCTCCGAGGCGAACGGCGGCGTCTACCACGCGCTGATCGGCACGCTGGAGCAGGTCGGCATCGCCACGGTGATCGCCACGCCGATCGGTCTGCTGACCGCCGTCTATCTGGTGGAGTACGGCAAGGGCGGGCTCGCCAAGGCGGTGACGTTCTTCGTGGACGTCATGACGGGCATCCCGTCGATCGTCGCCGGTCTGTTCATCCTCTCGCTGATGCTGATGACCAACACCCAGCCGTCCGGCCTGATGGGCTCGTTCGCGCTGACGATCCTGATGCTCCCCGTCGTGGTCCGCTCCACCGAGGAGATGCTCAAGCTCGTACCGAACGAGCTGCGCGAGGCCGCGCTCGCCCTCGGCGTACCGAAGTGGCGGGTGATCCTCAAGGTGGTCCTGCCGACCGCGATCGGCGGCATCACCACCGGTGTGATGCTCGCGATCGCGCGTATCGCGGGCGAGACCGCGCCGATCATCCTTCTCGTCTTCGGCAGCCAGCTCATCAACAACAACCCCTTCGAGGGTGCCCAGTCGTCGCTCCCCTTCTACATCTACGAGCAGTACAAGCTCGGTGAAGTGGCGTCGGTCGACCGTGCGTGGGCGGCAGCGCTGGTGCTGATCGCGTTCGTGATGATCCTCAACCTGGTGGCGCGCGGCATCGCCCGCTGGAAGGCCCCGAAGACCGGCCGCTGAGGCCCGAGACCCGGCTCCGCCGCGCGGAGCCACGAAAGAAGCAGTGGTTGTAATGGCCAAGCGCATCGACGTCAGCGGACTGACCGCCTTCTACGGCTCCCACCGGGCCATCGACGACATCTCGATGACCGTCGAGCCCCGCTCGGTGACGGCCTTCATCGGCCCGTCCGGCTGCGGCAAGTCCACCTTCCTGCGCACCCTGAACCGGATGCACGAGGTCACCCCCGGTGGCCGCGTCGAGGGCAAGGTGCTGCTGGACGACGAGAACCTGTACGGGACCAACGTCGACCCGGTCGCGGTCCGCCGTACCGTCGGCATGGTCTTCCAGCGCCCGAACCCGTTCCCGACCATGTCGATCTTCGACAACGTCGCGGCGGGGCTGCGGCTGAACGGCACCGTCCGCAAGAACGAGCTGGCGGACGTCGTCGAGAAGTCCCTCAAGGGCGCGAACCTCTGGAACGAGGTCAAGGACCGCCTGAACAAGCCCGGCTCCGGACTCTCCGGCGGCCAGCAGCAGCGGCTGTGCATCGCCCGCGCGATCGCGGTCGAGCCGGAGGTGCTGCTGATGGACGAGCCGTGCTCGGCGCTGGACCCGATCTCCACGCTCGCGATCGAGGACCTGATCGGTGAGCTGAAGGAGCGCTTCACGATCGTCATCGTGACGCACAACATGCAGCAGGCGGCGCGGGTCTCGGACCGTACGGCCTTCTTCAACCTGGCGGCCGTCGGCCAGCCCGGCAAGCTCATCGAAATAGACGAGACCGAGCGGATCTTCGCCAACCCGTCCGTGCAGGCGACGGAGGACTACATCTCCGGCCGCTTCGGATAGGTCACTCCGACCCCCTCCGGGCGGTAGGTCCGTCCCGGAACCTTCCGGAGGGGTTCGGACGGCCGGACCTGGCGACACAGACGTCCTGCGGTGCTGCATGGCGGTGCCACCGCAAGACGAAGGGCCCGCCCCCTCTCCCAGGGGGGCGGGCCCCATCACGTTGTACGGAAGCGCGCCGGGCGCGGACGGTACGGACCGGGCCCTCAGGCCGGTCCGTCAGCCGGTCAGCCGGTCAGCCGAAGGCGAGGTTGACCAGCCAGAAGCTGACGGCCGCCACCAGCGCCGCCGCGGGCATCGTGATGAACCAGCCCAGGATGATGTTCTTGGCGACACCCCAGCGGACCGCGTTCACCCGCTTCGTCGCCCCCACACCCATGATCGCCGAGGTGATGACATGCGTCGTCGAGATCGGCGCGTGGAACAGGAACGCCGAGCCGAACATGATCGACGCCCCCGTCGTCTCCGCCGCGAAGCCCTGCGGCGGGTCCAGCTCGATGATCTTCCGGCCGAGCGTGCGCATGATGCGCCAGCCGCCCGCGTACGTACCGAGGGAGAGCATCAGCGCACAGACGATCTTCACCCAGACCGGGATCTCGTCGCCCGAGCCCTCGACATCGGCGATGACCAGGGCCATCACCACGATGCCCATCGTCTTCTGCGCGTCCTGGAGGCCGTGCCCGAGCGCCATGCCGGCCGCCGAGACGGTCTGGGCTATGCGGAAGCCGCGCTTGGCCTTGTGCGGGTTGGTCCTGCGGAACATCCACATGATCGCGACCATCACCAGATAGCCCACGACCAGACCGATGACCGGCGAGACGAACATCGGGATGACGACCTTCTCCAGGACACCGCCCCAGATGACGTCCGTACCGCCGGCGAGCGCGGCGCCCACCATGCCGCCGAACAGCGCGTGCGAGGAGGAGGACGGCAGACCGAAGTACCAGGTGACCAGGTTCCAGACGATCGCGCCGACCAGCGCGGCGAAGAGGATGCCCATGCCCCGCGAGCCGTGCGGGGTGGCGATCAGCCCTTCGCTGACGGTCTTGGCGACGCCCTGTCCCAGGAACGCGCCCGCGAGGTTCATGACGGCGGCCATCGCGAGCGCGGCACGCGGTGTCAGGGCCCGGGTGGAGACCGAGGTCGCGATCGCGTTCGCGGAGTCGTGGAAGCCGTTGGTGTACGTGAAGCCGAGCGCGACACCGATGGTCACGATCAGCGCAAAGGTGTCCACGTGGTTCAGGACTCCTTGACGGCGATGGTCTCCACCGTGTTCGCGACGTGCTCGAACGCGTCGGCGGCCTCTTCGAGCACGTCGACGATCTGCTTGAGCTTGAGTACTTCCATCGCGTCGTACTTGCCGTTGAAGAGGTGGGCGAGCAGCTTGCGGTGGATCTGGTCGGCCTGGTTCTCCAGCCGGTTGACCTCGATCCAGTACTCGGTGAGGTTGTTCATCGTCCGCAGGTGCGGCATGGCCTCGGCGGTCAGCTCGGCGGCGCGCGCGAGGACCTCGATCTGCTGCTCGACGCCCTTGGGAAGCTCTTCGACGTTGTAGAGGACGACCAGGTCGACGGCCTCCTCCATGTAATCCATGATGTCGTCGAGCTGGGACGCCAGGTTGTAGATGTCCTCGCGGTCGAACGGCGTGATGAAGGAGGAGTTGAGCTGATGGAAGATCGCGTGAGTGGCGTCGTCGCCCGCGTGCTCCGCTGCCCTCATCCGCTCCGCGATCTCGGCCCGGGCGGAGGAATCCGCACCGAGGAGTTCCATCAGGAGCTTGGAGCCCGTGACGATGTTGTCCGCGGAGGCGGCAAACATGTCGTAGAAGCTCGTCTCCCTGGGGGTCAGACGAAATCGCACGTGGGGTCCTCGGGTTACATGGATTCGGTCAGGGGTGATGCTAGGCGCATCATCCGGCCACAGCTAACCGGCACCCCAGTGTCACTCATGGGTCAAGGACATGAGGACAGGGCCCTGCCCCAAGGCTCACAGACGGGTACCATATACCCACGAGGGGTATATCAACCTTTTCGGGCAGCGCACACGAAGCGCACAGAACACCAGCAGGAGGACGCGATGACGACCACAGAGGCGGCCGGCGCGGCGACGGGCGGCGCGCCCTCCGTGACGAACGCGACGTCCGAGGGATCCGCGGCGAGCACGGCGAGCGTTACGGACGCCACGTACGCCGCGGACGCCGCGGACGCCACTGAGGCGACGACCGCGACATCGGTGGCCGAAACCGGCCACGACCACGGGGTCCACGGCTACCACCACCAGAAGGGCGAGCACCTCAAACGACTGCGCCGGATCGAGGGCCAGATCCGCGGGCTCCAGCGCCTGGTCGACGAGGACGTCTACTGCATCGACATACTCACCCAGGTCTCCGCGTCGACCAAGGCGCTCCAGTCCTTCGCCCTCCAGCTCCTGGAGGAGCATCTGCGCCACTGCGTGGCCGACGCCGCGGTCAGGGGCGGCGACGAGATCGACGCGAAGGTGGAGGAGGCGACGAAGGCGATCGCCCGGCTGCTCCGCACCTGACCCCGGCCCCCTGTGGAGCCGGCGCCCTCACCCGGAGCGGGACGCACGGCCGGGCACCTTCACTCCGGACAGGGCTCCCGTCGGCGGGGGCCCCGGGGCGGCTGCGGGTGGCGCGGGGGCGTCGGGCGCTCGGCCCGTACGTTCAGCACCTCGTCGATACGGTCGGGGCTGAGCCGCTCCCCGTCCGTCGCGGACGCCGCGATCATCAGCTCGCCGCACCACTCGATCTCGGCGAGGGCCACATGGTCGTGAACGGTCGGCGTACGCACCAGAGCCACGTGCCCTCACCTCTTCCTGCCGGTCCGTCCGGTCCCGCCGGTCTCGGCTTCCTAGCGTAGGGAGGGTGATACACGCCGCGCATGGCACGTCCGGACCATTTCCGTCTTGGTCCTCCTCGGTTACGGCTTGATCTGATCTTGCCGCCCCCGCACCGCTCAGGTCTTGATCTCTCCGCTGAAGATGTCGTCCTCCGGGGGCAGCGTGAGCGCGACCCGCTCCCCGAACGCGTACAGCAGCGTCGTCGAGGCGACCTCGACCGGCTGCCCCTGGTTGAGATAGCTGAAGCGGTGCCTCACCTTGCGCAGCCGCCCCGCCTCGTCCAGATACGCGTCGAACGGCACCGCGTCCGCGCCGAACCCTTTCGCCGCCGCGGCCAGCGCCCCGCGCGCGTCCGCCGACGCCGTCCTCGCGGCGCGGCCCAGATCGGTGACCCCCCTGAAGTGGCGGACCCGCACCCCGGCCAGATCCTGCTCACCGACGAAGGTCACATCCCGGGCGGCCCGCAGCAGTTCCGCGGAGGTGAGCGGATCCGTCACCCCGCCGGTGACCAGATTCCCGTCGTCCAGGGCCGTCGAGTCCACCCTGACCCACTTGTCGGCGGGCACCCCGGCCCCGCGGTTCTTCATGTAGAGCACGCCCGGCGAGAGCAGTTCGGTGATCGGCCGGTGCCCGCTCGTGCCCGCGGGGTCCCTGGGCAGGACGACCTGGAGCCGCCCCATCCGGCGGCCGAAGTCGTAGCCGCCCTCGCCCCTGATGGTCACCCGGGTCCCGCCGGCCGCCATCTCCATGGACGTCCGGGCCTTGGAGCTGCCCGCGGCGCGCAGCACGTCGGCCGCCTTACGCACCGCCCCGGGGTCGCTGCCCACCCGGTCGTCGGCCGCCACGCCACCGCTCACGGAACAGCCACCGCCGGCCACGACCCCCGCCAGGGCCAGGGCGGCGAACGCCGCTCCTCTGTGTCCGTGCTGCCGCACCACCATCGCCTGCCAACCCCCAACGCGTGACCGCCGTTTGTCCGATGCTCAACCGTTCCGGATAACGACGTGCCCCGTTCCCCGTCACGCCGGACCCGGTCACGGGGCGCGGACTCACCGGTACGGTGGAGAGGTGAGCGAGCACGACGTCTCCGAACCCCCCACCGCCCTCTCCGCCATATCCCCCGCGTCCCCCGCGTCCCCCACCGCGGTGCGTACGGCGCATACGGCCTCGACGGTCGAACGCGGGTCGTTCTGTCTGGCGCGCTGCACCTGCGGCTGGTCGGGCCCGGCCCGAAGAGCCCGCGACCGCGCCCGTACGGACGCCACCGCCCACGCCGGGGAATCCGGCGACACCGGGGACGCCCCGCGCTGAGACTCCGGCCGCCCGAGGGAACCCGCCGCACCCTGTGACCCGTCCTGTACTCCAACGGATCGCCATGGGGACGCGGTCATCGGGAGGGGCGTACATGGAACGGCGCACACTGCTCACCGCCGCGGTCGGCCTGACCGCCACGGCGACGGCCTGCTCAAGCCCTGAAGGCAGCGGCACAGGCAGCGGGAGCGGAAGCGGGACGGGCGACTCCGGTAAGGCGCCGGGCCGGCCGGAACCGTCCCGGCCCGCTTCCGTGTCCGCCACCTCGACAGGACCGAGCTGGACCGCGCTCGCGCGGGGGCTCGACGGCGATCTCGTACGGCCCGGCGACGCCGCGTACGCCACGGCCCGGCAGCTCTACAACACCCGCTACGACGACCTGAAGCCCGCCGCCGTCGCCTACGCCTCCGGCGAGGACGACATCCGCGCGTGCCTCGCCTTCGCGCGCACGCACCGCACGCCCGTCTCGATCCGCGGCGGCGGCCACTCGTACGCGGGCTGGTCCAGCGGCAACGGCCGGCTCGTCATCGACGTGACACGGCTCGACTCGCTCACGTACGCGGCCACGGAGACCACCATCGGCGCGGGCGCCCGGCTCTCCGGCGTCTACCGCGCGCTCGCCGCCCACGGCCGGACGATCCCCGCCGGGTCCTGCCCCACGGTCGGCGTCGCCGGGCTCACCCTGGGCGGCGGACACGGCGTCACCAGCCGCGCCTACGGGCTCACCTGCGACAGCCTCCTCTCCGCGACCGTCGTCACGGCCGACGGCAAGCGCCTGACCGCCGACGCGCGGCGGAACAAGGACCTCTTCTGGGCGCTGCGCGGCGCCGGGAACGGCAACTTCGGCGTCGTCACCGAGCTGCGCTTCCGTACCCACCCCGCGCCCGAGGTCGTCGTCGCGAACGCGAGCTGGCCCTGGGCGAAGGCGGACACGCTGCTCGCCGCCTGGCAGAAGTGGGGGCCCGAGCAGCCGGACGAGATCTGGTCCGCCCTCCACCTCTCGGCGGGCCCCGGCGGCGGTACGCCGACCGTCTCGCTCTCCGTCCTCTCCCTCGGCACCGAGCAGGACCTCAAGAACGCGGTCGACCGGCTCGCCGACGGCCCCGGCGGTCCCGGCTCCGCGCGCTCCGTCTCCGTACGCCGCCGCGGCTACGAGGAGGCGATGCTCGGGTACGCGGGCTGCGCCGGCTACTCCGAGGAACAGTGCGGCCTGCCCGGCACGACCCCCGGCCGCGCCCCCGGGGGCATGCTCACGCGCGAGACGTACGCCGGCGCCTCCGACTTCTTCGACCGCTCCCTCTCCGCCGCGGGACGGCGCGCCCTGACCGGCGCGGTCGAGGGGTTCACCCGGCTCCCGGTCGCCCAGGGCGGCGGCGGCACCATCGCGCTCACCGCGCTCGGCGGGGCGGTCAACCGCGTCGATCCGGCGGCGACGGCCTTCGTCCACCGGCGCTCGCGGATGCTGGCGCAGTACGTCGGCGCGTGGCGCTCCGGCACCCCGGGAACCGAGCAGCGGGCGTGGCTGAAAGCCGCTCACGGAGCGATGCGCCGGTACGCGTCGGGCGCGGCCTACCAGAACTACGTCGACCCGGCGCTGACCGACTGGCGCACGGCGTACTACGGAACGGCGGCGGACCGGCTGGCCCGGCTGAAGCACCGGTACGACCCGGACAGGCTCTTCGACTTCCCGCAGGCGCTGTAGGGCCCGTACGGCGGGACACCTGCCCGTACGGCCGGGGCGCCTCCCCGTGCGGGCGGGGCGCCTCCCCGTACGGCCGGGGCGCCTCCCCGTGCGGGCGGGGCGCCTCCCCGTGCGGGCGGGGCGGACGCCCGCTCCTTCGGTATGACACGTCTAGTCCGTACGGCCCACCGAGGTGGCCGTACGGTACGCCCGGCGATGACCTGGTAGCAGACCCGCACCGCCAGGCCACCGACCACAAGGGCGTACTCATGCACCGACCCGGAAACCGCCCCGGAACCGGACTCCGGATAGCCGTACCCGTCACCGTCACCGCCGCCACCCTGCTCCTCCTCGCGCCGGGCGCCGGTACCGCGTCGGCCGTCGACCGGCCGACCGATCCGGGTGAGCTGAGGCTCATCGACACCGCGGCGGGCCCGGCGCTGGCCGACCGGTCGGGCAACCCCCTCTACCTGCGGACGGCGGACCGGTCCGACGGCCCGCCGTGCACGGGCGCGTGCGCCAGGACCTGGCCCGCGGCCACAGGCTTTCCGATCAAGGCGCGGGGCGTGACGGCCATCACCTCACGGACCCTGCTGCGCGCGGCGAACAGCGGCCGGCCGCAGGTCGTCTACAACGGGTATCCGCTCTACTACTACAAGAACGACCGGCCGAACCACCCCGAGGGGCAGCACGTGCCGGGCTTCAGCCTGGTGGCCCCGGACGGCACCGCGCTGACGACGGGCGCGGGTACGGGCGCGGGCGCGTCGACCTCACCGCGGCGCTCGGCATCGGCGCGTCCCGCGACCTCACCGCGGCCGTCCTCGTCCGGGACGATCTCGGCCACCTCCCGGGCCAGACCCCCGACGGCCCCGGCCCCGGCCACCACTTCAGCCACCCGGAAGGCCCGCACCCCGGCCACCGCCTCCCGGAATGCCTCCACCCCGGCCACGCGGAAAGCCGGCACCTCGGCGCCCGCCACGGTCACACGGAAGGCCTCCGCCGCCCCCATGCCTCCGGTCACCCAAAGGGCTTCGGCCGCGAGCAGCCCGTCCGTCGGGGCGATCCGGGTCACCCCGTCCGGCGCGGCTCGGGGCGGCGCCGACCACCCGGTCGCCGCCGCCGGCACCACGGGCTCCGCCGGACGCGACCGCGTGGCCGAGCTGTCCCTCGCCATCGGCACCACCGCCGCCGCCTCCGCGGGCACGATCCTGGTGGTACGCCGCCTCCAGCGCCGCGCGACGGGCGGGGAGCCCTGACCGGAAAGGCGGGCGGGACGGACCGCGCGATACGGGTGCTGCTCGCGGTCGCGGTCCTGGGCGCGGCCACCGCCGTACTGCTGCGCCTGACGGCCGCGCCGCCCGCCGCACCGCACCACGCGACGGCCCCCGCCCGCGAGCCCCGCCTCGTCCGCGTCACGGACGCGCCCTCCGCCCCCGTAAGGCTGCGGATCCCGGCGCTCGGTGTCGTCGCCGCGATCCAGCCGCTCGCGCTCGACCCGGCCGGCACGCTGGACGCGCCGAGCTTCCGGCACGCGATGAAGGTCGGCTGGTACGCGGCGGGACCGCGCCCCGGCGAGCCGGGCCCGGCCGTGCTGGTCGGCCACCGGGACGCCCCGGCCAACCCGGGCACCGTCCCGGTCCGCAACGGCCGGGACAACATCAAGAACGCGGTCTTCGCCAAGCTGGGCCGGCTGCGGGTGGGCGACGCGATCGAGACGGAGTCGGGCGACGGCACCCGGCGGCAGTTCCGGGTGACGGCGGTCGACACGTACCCGACGAAGCGTTTCCCCACCGGGCGGGTCTACGGTCCGGTGCCCGACCCGCAGCTACGGCTGATCACCTGCGGCGGGGTCATCGACGCGGAAGGCCACTGGGACTCGAACGTGGTGGTCAGCGCGGCGGTGGCCCCGTGACCGAGTGCGTCAGGCGGCCAGGTTGTTGTCGTCCGGGCGCGGCTCGGGGATGCCCAGGGGCCGCGTACCGCCGACCGCGTCGACGGACCCGTCGGCGCCCGCCGCGCGGTCCGCCTCCCGCGCGCGCCGCGACCGTACGAGAACGCCGAGCCGCGCCGAGCGGGAGACCGCCGAGACCAGCGGTGTCAGCAGCGCGAGCGCGAGGGGCGTCAGGAGCAGGGCGACGGCCGTGCCGAGGGCGAAGCCGCCGATCACGTCGGTCGGGTAGTGGACGCCCATGTAGACGCGGCAGAAGCCTTCGAGGAGGGCCAGGCCGATGGCGGCCATGCCGAACCTGCGGTGCGCGATGAAGATCCCGACGGCTACGGCCATCGCCATCGTGGCGTGGTCGCTGACGAACGAGTAGTCGGTCTTGCCCGTGACGAGGACTTCGATGTTCCTGTGGTCGACGAACGGCCGCGGCCGTTCCACGAACCCGCGGATCGGAATGTTGACCAGCAGGGCGATCCCGGCGGCGAGCGGCGCCCAGACCAGCCCGGCGACGGCCGTGACCGAGTCCTCGGCCGAGCCGCGGCGCCGCACGCTCCACCAGCACCAGAGCGCGACCAGCACCAGCGCGAGCAGGATCCCGTACTCACCGGTGAACCCCATGACGCGGTCGGACCAGGACGGGGCGTCCTTGGCCAGTCCGTTGATGTCGTAGAGCAGGCCGACGTCGGGGTTCGAACCGTCCAGTACGAGTCCAGCCATCTGCTGCGGCCCCTTGCCTTGTAAGCCCGCCGCGGCACACCTCCGTGTGCGCCGCTTCCACCAACCCCCGTGGTCGGTACGGAACATCTGCGCGACATGCCGCGCGATCAGAGTGATCAGTACCGCAGCTACCGTCCAGGGAACGGCCTACGCGCCGCCGCCGTTCCAGTCTCTACCGAACGATCACCATGACGTTATCGAAGAGTGACACAAAGTCGCAGCTCAGCGCCGCTCCAGGACGAAGACTTCCGGCCACTTGGCCGACCGGTCGTCGGTCACTCACCCCGCGCCCTGCCACCGTCCGATCGGCGCCCGATCGCCGAACGCCCGCCCGGTTCAGGCTTCGGGACGGCTTCCCGGCAGTTCGGTCGGCAGCGATTTCGCGCCGTCCTCGGTGACTCTGGTGGCCCCGAAGTAGTCCGGGGTGTCGATCTTGTCGAACCGGATCACGGCACCGGTGAACGGTGCGTTGATCATGTACCCGCCCCCCACGTAGAGCCCGACGTGCCGGATGGCCCGCGAGTCGGCGAGATCGTCCGAGAAGAAGACGAGATCCCCGGGCAGCAGCTCGTTCCGCGAGGGATGCTTGCCCGCGTTGTACTGGTCGTTGGCCACCCGGGGCAGCTCGATCCCCACGGTCCGGTACGCGGCCTGCGTCAGCCCCGAGCAGTCGAACCGGCCCCCTTGCTCGGCGGTCCCGTTCCCGCCCCAGAGGTAGGGCGTGCCGAGCTTCTGCTGCGCGAAGTAGATGGCCGCGGCGGCCTGCCTCGACGGCTCGACCCGCCCGACGGGCCGGGCGAAGCTCTTCTCCAGCGTGCGGATAATCTTGACGTAGTTCTGGGTCTCCCGGTACGGCGGGACGCCCTGGTACTTGATGACCGCGTACGCCCCGGCGTTGTACGCCGCGAGCATGTTGGCGGTCCGGTCGCCGGGCACGTCCTTCACGTACTTGGCCAGCTCGCAGTCGTACGAGGCGGCGGAGGGGATCGCGTCGGCCGGGTCCCAGATGTCCCGGACACCGTCCTTGTTCCCGTCGATCCCGTGGGCCTCCCACGTACCGGGGATGAACTGCCCTATGCCCTTGGCGTTCGCCGGGCTCTGGGCGCTCGGGTTCCACCCGCTCTCCTGGTACAACTGCGCGGCGAGCAGTGCGGGGTTGATGGCGGGGCAGAGGTTGCCCCAGGTGGACACGATGTTCTGGTACGCGGCGGGAACGGCCCCCTTGGCCAGACCCACGGCCCGGCCGCCCCCCGCGGCACCGCCGACGAGTCCGGCGGCTGCGGAGTAGGTCCCCACGACGAGCAGGGCGACGAAGGACATCGACAGCCCACCCGCCCCGGCCACGGCCAGCCATGCCTTACGCACCGTCACCCACCCTCCGCCTCAGGGCCCCTGTCGATTGGCCAGTGTAGGCGGGAGGCCCCCGGATCAGGGGGTGCACTTCGAGGACATGAGGACACAGGGGGCGCACGGCACCGGCGGACCGGTCCGTGCCCGGGGCGGCCCTCCGACGGCATACCGGCCTGTACCCGGATGATCAGGACCATAAAGGTGTACCAACGACAGTCATTGCCCGGAGTCACGCCGCGTGATACACAGAGTAACCGTACGCAGTCGCGCACCACCCGCTCCGTGGCAGGTCAGGGCCCCGGGTCGGTCATCTGTGCGGGGATCGGGTAAAGAGAGCCGCCAAGCGGCCCACGAGGCCGGTTCCATCAGCGAAGATAGAGCGTGACCCGTGTCATGGGGCACGGGCGTGAATGACCCAACAGGGGCGGTGAGTTACATGTACCTGGCGGCCGAAAAGGGCGACATCACCACCATCATCGGTGGCATCGCGCCCAACTGGGGGCCTTTCGGGACACTGGGGAACGAGGCCCGAGTCATGATCGAGGTGGTGATGGCCGTGGCCATCCTCCTCTGCCTCGGCATCGCGATCTGGGGCGCGGCGAAGCAACGGATCGGGGCGACGGCGCTCCGGGACACCTTCAGCGCGGAGCAGGGCAAGGGCCTGATCGTCGCCGGGCTGACCGGCGTCTTCATCATCGGCTCACTGGGCACGCTGTTCACCATCGTGTACGGCATGGCCGTCTAGCGACGGGCCGGCCCCGCCGCCCTCCGTCTCCTTCCCGGCCTCCCCTCCCCTCTCCTAGCCCCCGCCCACCCCTCAACCCCACCTGTCCCTCGCACCCACCCGCTGAGGTTGCGTCACCCTGATGTCGAGTCACCACACCGCGCCCGCGCGGGAACCAGCACGGCTACCGTCGTACTACGCGAAATCGCACACGGCTGAGGGAGCGTACGCGGCATGAGCTTCGGCGACGAGCACGGCTACGGCGGCGACTCGGGCCGCAAGGACGACGGCTTCGGCGGCTCGGGCCAGACCCGTACCCGCCTGCCCGACCCCAGAGGCACCGCCCCCTACGGCGGCGGCCCGCGCCGCCCGGGGCGCGGCTCGCGCTCCCTCGTCACCGTGGTGGGCGTCGTCGTCCTGCTCATCGCCGCCATCGCGTTCGTGAACCGCGGAGGCGACCGCGACACGGCGGGCAACTCCGCCAAGGGCGCGGCGGGCGCGGGATCGGACCCGACGGCGGCAACGGGCGTGAAGCCGGTGACGGGCCGGAACGGAACGATCCCCTCGGGCTTCGCCAAGAACGAACAGGGCGCGGCGAGCGCGGCGGCGAACTACGCGGTGGCCCTGGGCTCGGACGGCATGTTCCACCGGGACACCCGCCACACCATCGTCGACAGCGTCTACACCCCCGAGGCGGCGGCCCGGCTGAAGGGACCGCAGGACCAGGCGTACTCCCCCGAGTTCCTGCGGAAACTGGGCCTGGACGCGGAGGGCAGCCCGCCACAGGGCAGCGACTTCATCTCCCGGACGATCCCGGTGGGAACGAAGGTGGAGAACATGGCGGGCGACACGGCGAAGGTGTCGGTCTGGTACACGGGGCTGATCGGAATGTCGGGCCCCGACTCCACGGACCCGGTGCGTACGACCTGGCAGACGGGCACCTTCGAACTGCGCTGGTCGGGCAACGACTGGAAGATCGCCGCGGAATCGCAGAAGGACGGCCCGGCGCCGGTCCCCGGCGATGTCGCGGCCTCCACGGCGGACGAGATGAGCAAGGCTGTCGAGCAGTTCGGAGGCTTCACCTATGCCCGGTAGCCGACGCCCAGGCGCCTCTTCGATCGTCGCGTCCCTCTTGGGCGCGTCGGCGCTGGTCCTCACCCTGGCCACCCGTGCGTCCGCCGCGCCTACTCCCTCACCGTCGCCGTCGCCCAGCGCCGACGAAAGCGTCTGCAACCTGATCGTCGGCAAGGCCAAGGACTACTGCGAGGACGGCGAGAAAGGGGCCGGGGCCCCCAGCAGCACCACCTCGGACCCTGCCGACGCCCTCGACCCCCTCGCCTCCCTCGCCCGTGGCTGCGCCGACGCCGCCGCGTGGATCGTCGGGAAGCTCAGCGCCGCCGTGAAGGAGACCGCCAACGTCGACTTCACCAACGCCGCCTTCCTCCGCCAGTACGCCGTCGTCTTCGCCGCCTCCACCATCCTCACCCTCGTCCTCTGGCTCCTCGCCGTCGCCAAGCGCGCCATCCGGGGCGTCCCCCTCACCACCGCGCTCTCCGAGGCCATCGGCTTCCTCTGGCTGACCGTGCTCGCCTCCGCGTTCACCCCGCTCATCCTCTACACCGTCGTCTCCGCCACCGACGGCGTCACCGAGGTCATCTCCACCTCCAGCGGCGGCCAGACGGACGTCTTCTTCGGCGGCTTCTCCGAAGCGCTCAAGAAGGGCGACAGCATCGGCGGCGGGCCGATCATGCTGATCGTCGTCTCGCTCGTGTCGATCCTCGCCGCCGGTGTCCTCTGGCTGGAGCTGATCATCCGGGCCGCCCTCCTCTACGTCGGCGCGCTGCTCGGCACCGTCGTCTACGCCGGGCTCGTCGACAAGAACATGTGGGGGCACGTCCGCCGCTGGGCCGGGATCATGATCGCCGTCATCATGGTGAAACCGGTGATCGTGATCGTCCTCGCCCTGGCCGGCGCGCTCTCCGCCGACAGCGGCCCCGACGCGCTCTCCGCCGTCGTCTCGGGCCTCGCCATCATCATCCTCGCGATCTTCGCCTCGGCGATGATCTACCGCTTCGTGCCCGGCTTCGGCGACGAGGTCGCCTCCGCCCGTACCAACCGCAAGCAGGCCACGGACGGTTCCCAGGCCGCCGCCCTCATCAGTTCGCCCGCCGCTCTCGTCTCGCAGGGCATCAAGACGCACAGCGGCCGCGGCGGCCAGGGCGACGGCGGAGGCGGAGGCGGCGGGGGCGCGCGCCCCGCCAACCCGGTCTCCGGCGGCGTCGCCGCGCACAGCGCGCGCAGCTCCTCCGGAAGCGGCGGCGGAGGAGGCGGGGCAGGCGGCGGGCATGTTCCCTCCGTCGCGCCCCCGCCCCGCTCCAGCCCCACCAGCTCCACCCCCCACAGCGCACGCGGCTCACGCGGCACCGGTAACGGCAACAACAGCACTGGAGGTGGAGGGCGTTGACGACCCACACCCAACCGATGGCGCCCCGCCGTACGTATCTCATCGGCCGCGCCAGGCCCAACGCGATCGTCGGCAAGAACCGCGAGACCGGCGAGATCGCCCTGATCATCGCCGGCGCGTTCGTCGGCATGATGTGCGGTCTGCTGGTGCCCGTCCTGTCCCTGCGGATCGTGACGCTGACCGGCTTCCCGCTGCTGGCGCTCGCCGCCGTGTACGTGCCGTACAAGCACCGCACGGTCTACAAGTGGTTCGAGATCAACCGCAGCTTCAAGCGCACCCTGCGCAACGGCACCGTCTACCGCTCGGGCGCCATGGAGGCCGGCACCCGGACCGACGGGCGCGAGGTCGAGGTCGGCCCGCCCCCCGGCATCGGCCGGATCAACTGGCTGGCCGCGCCCTTCGGCCCGGACGAGATCGCGGTCCTGCTCCACGCCGACCGCCGCACCGTCACCGCCGCCATCGAGATCGAGGGCCCCGGCGTCGGCCTGCGCGACAGCGAGGACCAGGAGGCCCTGGTCGACCGCTTCGGCACCCTCCTCAAGCATGTCGCCAACGGCGACGGCTTCGTCACCCGCATCCAGATGCTCGCCCGTACGCTGCCCGCCGACCCCGACGCGCACGAGAAGGACGTGGCCCAGCGCGGCGACGCCTCCTCACCGGGCTGGCTCCAGGACTCGTACGACCAGCTCCAGTCGATGGTCTCCACCTCCAGCGAGCAGCACCGCGCCTACCTCGTCGCCTGTATGCACTACACGCGCGAACTGGCCGCCGAGGGCCAGGCCATGGCCCGCGCCGCCCGCCAGGCCGCCGGGAGCAAGAAACTCGACCGGGACGCGGGCCTCGCCGTCGTCATGGCCCGCGAGCTGACCGACATCTGCGCCCGGCTCGCCGAGGCGGACATCCGCGTACGGCAGCCCCTCGGCCAGGGGCGGCTGGCCTCGCTCGTGCACTCGATGTACGACCCGGACCACCCCATCGACCACATCCAGGCCATGACGAAACGAAACGCCTGGCCGGCCGAGCTGGACGCCATGGAGCCGACGTACCTCCAGGCCAAGACGCGCGAGTCGTCGACGCGCGCGCCCTGGTGCCACTCCACCGCCTGGGTCAAGGAGTGGCCCATGACCCCCGTGGGCGTCAACTTCCTGGCGCCGCTGCTCGTCCACACCCCCGATGTGATCCGTACGGTCTCGGTCACGATGGACCTCGAACCGACCGAGATCGCCATCGAGCGGATGCTGACGGAGAAGACCAACGACGACGCGGAAGCCAGCCGCGCCGCCAAGATGAACCGTACGGTCGACCCGCGCGACATCGCCGCGCACGGCCGGCTGGACCAGCGGGGTGAAGATCTCGCCAGCGGGGCAGCGGGGGTCAACCTCGTCGGGTACATCACCGTGTCGTCCCGGTCTCCCGAGTCCCTTGCCAGGGACAAGCGGACGATCAGAGCGTCGGCCGGCAAGTCGTACCTGAAGCTGGAGTGGTGCGATCGCGAGCACCACCGGGCCTTCGTGAACACCTTGCCGTTCGCGACCGGAATCCGCCGCTGACACCGGCGGCCCCTCGCCGCCCCAGCCGTCACATCCCGCCGTAGCCGCCGTATCCGCCGTATCCGCCGTAGCCGAAGAGCCGAAAGGGGCCTGTGGTGCGAGATCCGCTGTCCATCCTCACGGAAGCCTTCACCAGCTTCCTCTTCGGGAAGGTGGAGACGACCCGGCTGCCCGTCCGTACGTCGACGGGCCAGGCCCAGGCCGTCTACCTGCCCACCGCGGCCCCCGGCCTCGGCGACTCGGGTGTGATCATCGGCCGTGAGGTCTACAGCGGCAAGGGCTACATCTACGACCCCTTCCAGTTGTACGGACAGCAGCTCCCCGCCCCGCACTGGCTCGTCCTCGGCGAGTCAGGCAACGGCAAGTCGGCGCTGGAGAAGACGTACGTCCTGCGCCAGCTCCGCTTCCGCGACCGCCAGGTCGTCGTCCTGGACGCCCAGGGCGAGGACGGCTCCGGCGAGTGGAACCTCATCGCCCAGCAGCTGGGCATAACCCCCATCCGGCTGGACGCGATGGCGGCGCTCGACCACGGGATCCGGCTCAACCCGCTCGATCCGTCGATCACCACGACCGGGCAGCTCGCCCTGCTCCGTACGATCATCGAAGTCGCCATGGGCCACGGCCTCGACGAGCGCTCCGGCTTCGCGCTGAAGGTGGCGCACGCCTACGTCAACGGGACGATCACCGACCGGCAGCCCGTGCTGATGGACATCGTCGAACAACTGCGCCATCCGAAACCCGAGTCGGCCGAGGCCATGAACGTCGACCTGGACGACGTACGGGCCTGGGGCCTGGACGTCGCCCTGGTCCTGGACCGGCTGGTCGACGGTGACCTGCGCGGCATGTTCGACGGGCCGACCAGCGTCGGGATCGACCTGGACGCCCCGCTGATCGTCTTCGACCTCTCGCACATCGACCGCAACTCGATCGCCATGCCGATCCTGATGGCGATCGTGGGCGTCTGGCTGGAGCACACCTGGATCCGCCCCGACCGCAAGAAGCGCATCTTCCTGGTCGAGGAAGCCTGGCACATCATCAACTCGCCCTTCGTCGCCCAGCTCTTCCAGCGGCTGCTGAAGTTCGGCCGCCGGCTCGGCCTCTCGTTCGTGGCGGTGGTCCACCACCTCTCCGACGTGGTCGACGGCGCCGCCGCCCGCGAGGCCTCCGCCATCCTCAAGATGGCCTCGACCCGGACGATCTACGCCCAGAAGGCCGACGAGGCCAGAGCGACGGGCCGGGTCCTCGGCCTGCCCCGCTGGGCGGTGGAGATCATCCCGACGCTCACCCCCGGCATCGCGGTCTGGGACGTCAACGGCAATGTCCAGGTCGTCAAACACCTGGTCACGGAGGCGGAACAGCCGCTGGTCTTCACCGACCGGGCGATGACCGAGAACTCCGAGGCGTCGGACGCCGCCGACGCGGCCGAGGCCCGGCGCACCGGGCTGCTGCCGGCGGACCCTCACCAGCCGCACGAGGACATGCGGGCCGCGGAGTGGGAGGCGGAACAACGGGCCGCCCTCCTCGAACGGCAACGGCAGTTCGACGAGTCCTCCGAGTCGACGGTGGCGTGACATGCCGCGCCACCACCAGGAGGAACGGCGGCCAGGACCGGGCGGACCAGGCGGCCAGGGCGGCATCCCCGACGGGCTGCTGGTGGGCCTGCTGGGCTTCCTGCTCGGGCTGACGCTGCTGGTCTGGACGGCCACGGGGCTGGCGGGGCTGTTCACCCACGGCGGCTGGCCGCGGGGAGTGACCTTCACACGTACGCCGCTCGCCATACGCGAACTGGCCTCGGCGCCGCACGACCTGCCGGGCGCCTGGCCCCAGACCCCGCCGGGAGAACTGTCGGGGTACGGACTGTTCTGGGGCCTGCTGATCAGCCAGCTCATGGTGCTGACCGTCCTGACGGTGTTCGTGCTCGGGGTGACGGCGCGCTACCGGGCGGTACGGGCGAGACGCAAGGAGAAGCAGCGGTACGAACGGGACGCGGGGGACGCCCTACCCCGCCAGACCGCCGCGCAGGCCCACGAGCCCGCGCTGGAACACCCCCTGGAGCACGCGCCGGCGGCCCACGCGCCGCCGGCGCACGACACGTTCGGCGAGAGCCCACAACGGAGACCGGGCCCGGCCCCGCAGCCCGCCCCGGGCCCGAGACCGAGCCCGGCCCCCGCACCGGACCCGTCGGTATCCGTCCCGCTCCAGGAACCGCCCCCCGCACCGGCCCCGGTGCCCGTCCTCGCCACGGTGTCCGTCCCCGCCCCGCGCGTACGGTACGGCGACCCCGCAGGCCGCCGCCCCGCCGCCGTCCAGGCCGTCCTGGAGGCCGCAGGCCCCGCCCTCGTCGTCACCTCCGCCCCGGCCGTCTGGGCCGAGACCAAGGACGCGCGGGCCAAGCTCGGCCCCGTCCTCGTCTACGACCCGGGCCACCTCTGCGACACCCCCGACCGGCTCCACTGGTCCCCCACCGCCGGATGCGAGGACCCCGCCACCGCCGCCGCCCGCGCGACCGCGCTGCTCTTCCCCGTACGCCCGCGCGCCCTGCTCGACGCCGCCATGGCCGACACGGCGGAGACGCTCCTGCGCTGCTGGCTGCATGCCGCGGCGGTGGACGCGCGGCCGGTGAAGCAGGTGCTGCGCTGGGCGCAGGGCGGGGGCGCTCAGGAGGCCGTACGGATACTCCGTACGCACCCCAAGGCGGCCTCGGGCCTCGCCGGACTGCTGGAGTCCGCGCTCACCGGACACCCCGAACGCCGGGAGGTCGCACAGCAGTTGACGGCGCGTGCGCTCTCCGCCCTTTCGTCGGTCCATATCCGGAACGCCTGCACACCGAACAGAACCGATGCCCTCGCGTTGGATTCTTTTGTGAGCGAGGGGGGCACGCTCTATGTGGTGGGCGAGTCGATCGAAGATCCCCGCGCCCGCCCGGGTGCGATGCCGCTGCTCACCGCACTCACCTCAAGCGTGGTCGAGCACGGCCGCCGCATGGCCGCACGGTCATCTGACGGTCGGCTCGACCCACCAATGTCCCTCGTCCTGGACGATGTGGCGGCGGTGGCCCCGTTCCCCCGCGTCCCGGAGCTGCTGACCACCGGCCAGGAGCGAGGCATGCCGACACTTGCCCTGCTCCGCTCCCGGCAGCAGGGCAAGGACCGCTGGCCCCACGAGGACCTGCCGGACGCCCCTCAGGGCCGCGGCGGACCCTAGCCGGCGGCGGGCTGGGTGAAGCGGATGCTGTTGCCGAAGGGGTCACGGAGGCCGCAGTCGGTTCCGTACGGACGTTCGGTGGGCTCGTCGGTGAACTCGACACCCCGGGCCAGCAGCGTCTCGTACGTCTTACGGCAGTCGTCCGTGCTGAAGAAGAGCGAACCGCCCGTCGCGCCCTTGGTGACCAGCTCCCGGACCTGCCGCGCCGTCTCCTCGGACATCGCGGGAGGCCCCGGCTTCTCCAGCAGGACCTGACGCTCCGGGTGGCCGGGGACGCTGACGGTCAGCCAGCGCATGAAGCCCAGGTCGACATCGGTGTTGACCTCCAGGCCGAGCTTGCCGACGTAGAAGTCGAGGGCTTCGTCCTGGTCGAGGACGTAGATCTGCGAGTGCGTGATGGCGTTGAACATGTTCATCACGCTACTGGGCGAGCCGGGCGAAAACTTATCCAGAACTGCTCGGCCGCATCCACGCCATCGTGAAGCAGTTCGGCACGCCGGCGGCCTCCGCTTCCCTGGCCGCAGCCTGGGCCACGGCCTCTTTCCGGTACGTCCTCGGCGACCGCCCGACGATGTCGTGGAACGTCCGGCTGAAGGTCCCCGGACTGCCGAAGCCCACCTCGAAGCAGATGTCCGTCACGCTGTGGTCGCTCTCCCGCAGCAGGAACATGGCCCGCTCGACACGACGGCGCTGCAAGTAGCGGTGCGGCGTCTCACCGAACGTCGCCCGGAACGTGCGGCTGAAGTGCGCCGGCGACACATGGGCGATCCGGGCCAGGGCCGGGACGTCCAGCGGCCGCGCGTAGTCGCGGTCCATCGCGTCCCGCGCGCGGAGCATCCGGCGGTTGGTCTCTTCTGCGGCGCGGCTCACGCCACCATCACACCACGCTCCCGCCCGCCCGCTCAGGGACGCGCGATCGCGCACTCCAGCTCCTTCGCCGAGGGGTCGCCCGCCATCGGCACGGTCACCCCCGTCGGTACGAAGCCGAGCTTGCGGTACGCGGCGGCGGCCCGCGGGTTCCCCTCGTGGACATGGAGCCGTACGCGCGCGAGCCGCGGGTCCTCCAGCGCCCACGCCCAGTCGAGGGCCGCCGCGACCAGCCCGCCGATGACCAGGCCGCCCCGGTGCTCGGGCCGTACGAAGACGCCGACGAGATGGCCCTGGGCCCGCTCGACGGTACCCCCGAAGAAGTCCTCCCGCCCGGCCTCCTCGACCAGCACGGCCACCGAACCCGACCACCTCCCGTCGGGCGCCTCGGCGACGAACTCCAGGGAGCGGATCCCCTGCCGCGCCGAGAAACCGGCCGCACGCTCCTGCCAGACGGTGTCGGGATACGCCACGGCCGCCTCGTACGTCTCCAGAAAGGCCACCGGCGCCGCCGGATCCCGGAGCGCGTCGAGCCGCAGCTCCCTGGTCCGGGGCCATTCGTCGGGCCGTACCGCCCGTATCACGTGGTCCATGCGCCGATCCTCCGCGCGCACCGCCCCGCCCGCAACGCGTTTTCCTCCCCCGGCACACGCACGCCTCCGTACCTCCCCGGTACTACGCGGCGCCCCGGCGCCCGCCCCCGGTACGACGATCCGCGCCCACCCGCTGCCTAGCGTCGACACCATGGACAGACCACACGGCACCGGGGTGGTACGCGCCCTCCTGGGCAGCGCGGCGGCGCTGACCCTGCTCGGCATGCTGCCGTACGACGTCGTGCGCGACGCGATGAAGTACGCACCCACGAAGGCTTCGACGGCCCTCACCTCGGCCCGGCCGGTGGCGGAGGGCGCGTCACCGGGAGGCGCGCTGCTCGCCCTGGCGCTGACGGCGGCGGTGACACTGGTCCTGGCGAGCGCCCTGCTCAAGCGCCGCGACGTCTGACAACTCCCGGCAACCCCCGGACAATTCCCCGGAAGAACGACGAGGGCCACGAGAATATGGATGTGGACACAACGGCGAAGGAACGCGTCACGGACGCCCACGCCACCGCGGGCCGTGGCGCCCCCGGCCAGGGCTGGTCGGCCGGTGCCCAGCCGCTCACGGGCCGGCTGAACCGGCTCGCGGGCCGGATCCGGCGCTTCGACCGCCGGCACCCCCTGACCTGGGACATCCACCTCACCGCCTGCTTCGTGCTGGCGGCGCTCATCGACGCCTCGGGCGGCTGGCGGACCACTGCCCTCGATCCGGACACGGCGACGTGGCTGGTGACGGTGGTGAGCCTCGGGCTCTCCGTACCCCTGCTGTGGCGCCGCAGTCACCCGGTCACCGTGGTGCTGGTGACACTGCCGTTCGCCCTGGTCAACGCTTGGAGCGGAGCCCACCTCCAGACGGGTTTCCTCGGGGGCGTCGTCCTCTGCAACATCGCGCTGCGTCTCCCGCTCCGTACGCTCGCCGGCTCCGCCGGCGTGGCACTGGCTCCCTTCGTCCTGGCCGTCACCCGCTATACGGACGGCAGTTGGAACCACTACATCGTGCCGGGGTCGAACGTCGTCCTGATGGGCGCCCTGCTGGGGCTGGCCGTACGCAGCCGCCAGGAGTACACGGCCTCGCTGGTGGAACGCGCGCGGCGGCTGGAGATCGAGCTCGACCAGCAGGCCCGGCTCGCCGCCGCTGCCGAACGCGCCCGTATCGCACGGGAGATGCACGACATCATCGGCCACAACCTCTCCGTCATCACGGGCCTCGCGGACGGCGGCTCCTACGCGGCGGAGAGGAACCCGCGGCGCGCGGTGGAGGCGCTGGAGGCCATCGGCACGACGAGCCGCCAGGCCCTCACCGAGCTGCGCCGCCTGCTGGACGTGCTGCGCGAGAACACGGACGCCGGGGCCGTCGAGGCCGCCGAGCTGGCCCCACAGCCCGCGCTGGCCGATCTCCACCACCTGGTCGACGGTGTACGGGCCGCCGGTCTGCCCGTACACCTGACGGTGCGCGGACACGCAGGCCCGCTGCCGGCCGGGCAGCAGCTCACGGTCTACCGGGTGGTGCAGGAAGCCCTCACCAACACGCTCAAGCACGCGGACCCCATGGACCGCACCGGCGGGCCGATCCGGGCCGACGTGGACGTGTCCTACGCCCGGGACGGCGTGACGGCGACCGTCACCGACTCCGGAGCACCCGGGCCCGCGCACCGGGGCGAGCCCGCCACCGTCACGGGCCGGGGCCTCACCGGCATGCGCGAGCGTGCGGCCCTGTACGACGGCACACTTGAGGCCGGCCCGCTGCCCCACCCGGCGAACGGCTGGCGCGTACAACTCCACCTCCCCGGCCCCCGGAAGGACACCGCAGACCAGTGACCACCGTGCTCGTCGTCGACGACCAGCCCTTGCAGCGCTTCGGCTTCCGCATGCTCCTGGAGAGCCAGGACGACATGACGATCCTGGGCGAGGCCGGCAACGGTACGGAGGCGGTACGGCTCGCGGCGGAACTCCACCCGGACGTCGTGCTGATGGACATCCGTATGCCGGGCCTGGACGGTATCGAGGCCACCCGCAGAATCGTGGCGACCGGCAGCCGCACCAGGATCCTCCTCCTGACGACGTTCGACCTGGACGAGTACGCGTACGCGGGGCTGCGGGCGGGCGCGAGCGGCTTCCTCGTCAAGGACGCGTTCCCGGAGGAGCTGCTCTCCGGGATACGGGCCGTGGCGAGCGGAGACGCGGTGGTGGCGCCGAGCCTCACCCGCCGTCTCCTGGACGCGTTCGCCCACCACCTGCCGACGGCGAACACTCCCCCGGCTGCCGCTGCGGACGCCCATCCGAAGCTGGCCCGGCTCACCGACCGGGAGCAGGAGATCCTCACCGCCGTCGGACGCGGCTGGTCGAACCAGGAGATCGCGGGGCGCTTTCATCTCGCCGAATCGACGGTGAAGACCCATATCTCCCGCATCCTCGCCAAGACAGGCGTACGCGACCGCGTCCAGGCGGTGATCCTGGCGTACGACAGCCGGCTGGTGACCCCGGAATGACCGGCGGCGGGCGCCCGCGAAGAGATCCAGAACCGCAAAAGGTCCGGAACGCAGAAATGCCCCGCACCAGAAGGTGCGGGGCATTCCCACAATAATTGTTCGGCGGCGTCCTACTCTCCCACAGGGTCCCCCCTG
>NZ_JBHZEJ010000049.1:51050-64188 GCF_042756365.1 Streptomyces sp. NPDC059092 | reverse complement strand
CCGCGCACACGTGCGCGGATCGAAGAGCCTCACTCATGTCCTCAGCCTGTACTCAGGTCTTGACCGGGCTTTCGGCCGGAACCGTCTCGGCCGACGCTTCCTTGCCGAGCCGCCGCTTCCGCGCCTCGCGCACCAGCGCGATCGCCACCACGATCGCCGCCACCAGCAGCGACAGCAGCACCTGCTCCCGCGCCGCCTCGTCGGTGAGCATGTAGACCAGCACGAACGAGATCATCGCGATCGTCGCCCAGGTCAGATACGGGAAGAGCCACATCCGTACGACCAGCTTCTCCGGGGTCTCCCGCAGGATGATCCCGCGCATCCGCAACTGCGTGAAACAGATCACCAGCCAGACGAAGAGGGCCACCGCGCCCGACGAGTTCAGCAGGAACGCGAAGACCGTGTCGGGCCACTGGTAGTTGAAGAAGACCGCGACGAAGCCGAAGGCCACGGACGACAGGATCGCCGCCTGCGGCACGCCGCGCGTGTTCGTCCGCGCGAACGACGAGGGCGCGTCCCCGCGCCGGCCTAGCGAGAACGCCATCCGGGACGCCGTGTACAGACCGGAGTTCAGACAGGAGAGCACGGCCGTCAGCACGATGACGTTCATGACCTGACCGGCGTGCGGGATCCCGATCGAGTTGAGCGCCGCGACGTACGAGCCGTCCTTGGTGATCGACTTGTCGTTCCAGGGCAGCAGCGTCAGTACGACGAAGACCGAGCCCAGGTAGAAGACGGCGATCCGCCAGATCACGCTGTTGGTGGCCTTGGCGACGGCGCGCTGCGGGTTCGAGGACTCACCCGCGGCGAGCGTGACGATCTCGCTGCCCATGAAGGAGAACACGACCATCAGCACCCCGGTGAGGATCGCGCCGGGTCCCTTGGGGAAGAAGCCGCCCGCGTCCGTGAGGTGCCCGATGCCGGCGCCCGGGTTGTCCGAGCCCGGCAGCAGCCCGAAGACGGCCAGCAGCCCGACGACGACGAACCCGGTGATCGCCACCACCTTGATTCCGGCGAACCAGAACTCGAATTCACCGAACGACGAGACCGACACCAGATTCGTCCCGGTCAGGACGAGCATCACGATCAGGGCCCACGCCCACTGGGGAACGGCCGGGATCCAGCCCTCCAGGATCTGGGCGCCCGCCGTCGCCTCGACCGCCAGCACCACCACCCAGAAGAACCAGTACAGCCACCCGATCGAGAACCCGGCCCACCGGCCCAGGGCCTGGTCCGCGTAGGCGGAGAAGGAGCCCGAGCTGGGCCGCGCCGCGGCCATCTCGCCGAGCATCCGCATGACGAGCACGACCATCGCGCCGACCAGGGCGTACGACAGCAGAATGGCCGGTCCAGCGGCGGCGATGCCGGAGGCGGAACCGACGAACAGGCCGGCGCCGATGACGCCACCGATCGCGATCATGGACAGGTGGCGGTTCTTGAGGCCGGCTTGCAGGCCGTCGGAGGAGTTCGGATTCCCAGGCTCGCTGGGCTTTCCGCCTTCCTTCGTGGGGGACGGCAGGGAGGTCATGCGAGAATCCTTACGTCTGCTTGTCACTCGAATGACGAGTTCCCGCATTTAAGCGTTCGCCCGGACGCCGACGGAAGTGGCAATTCCGTATCTTTACCCGGGAGCGGTGCTCCGTAATGGAGCGTTGATCTGGAACACCGCTACCCATCCGCGACCCGCCCATGCGCGGGCCCCGCCGCCCGTGCCACACTTCGCACCATGCGCGTGTACCTCGGTTCCGACCATGCCGGCTTCGAACTCAAGAACCACCTCGTGGAATGGCTCACCGCCCAGGGCCACGACCCGGTGGACTGCGGCCCCCACATATACGACGCCCAGGACGACTACCCGCCGTTCTGCCTGCGCGCCGCGGAGCGCACGGCCGCGGACGGCGACAGCCTCGGCATCGTGATCGGCGGCTCCGGCAACGGCGAGCAGATCGCCGCGAACAAGGTCAAGGACGTCCGGGCCGTCCTCGCCTGGAGCGAGGAGACGGCCGCGCTCGGCCGTGAGCACAACGACGCCAACGTCATCTCCGTCGGCGGCCGGATGCACACCCAGGACGAGGTGACCAAGTTCATCGAGGTCTTCCTCGCCACCCCGTACTCCGGCGCCGAGCGCCACGCACGCCGGATCGCGATGCTCACGGAGTACGAGACCACCCACGAGCTGCCGCCGGTCCCGGCCCACCACCCCCAGCAGGACAGCTAGGGTCTTCCGTCCGGATCCGGCGAGCCCAGCAGGATCCGGACGCGAGGCCCTGGTTCCACCCGTGCCGCCGGGGCCCGTCCCGGCGGCACGGTCATGTCCGCGCGCCGTCACCGCGCGCCGTACCGAGGAGACAGAGTGCCCGAGGGGCATACGATCCACCGCCTCGCCGAGGACCATCTCGCCCGCTTCGGCGGTCGGCCGGTACGGGTCTCCAGCCCGCAGGGGAAGTTCTCCGACAGCGCCGCCCTCCTCGACGGCCAGGTGCTGACCGGCGTCGACGCGCACGGCAAACACCTCTTCCTCGGGTTCGGGGAGGCCGGCGCCACCGGGGCGACCGGCTGGGTCCATGTCCACCTCGGGCTCTTCGGCAAACTCGGCTTCGGTACGGCGCCGGTCCCGCCGCCCGCCGACACCGTCCGCCTGCGGCTTGAGGGCGGCGGCCACTACGCGGATCTGCGCGGCCCCACCACCTGCGCCCTGATCACCGCCCCCGAGAAGCAGGCCGTCCACGACCGGCTGGGTCCGGACCCGCTGCGCGTGCGTGACGACGCCGGCCCCCCTGGCACCGCCCCCGCCGCCCCCGCCACCCCCGCCGTCCCCGACGTCACCGGCGCCACCGGCGGGGACGGCGAGAACGCATGGGCCCGGATCTCCCGCTCCCGTACGACCGTCGCCGCCCTGCTCATGGACCAGAAGGTCGTCGCGGGCGTCGGCAACGTCTACCGCGCCGAGGTCCTCTTCCGCCATGGCATCGACCCGTACCGGGCCGGCAAGGACCTCACCCGCCGCGAGTGGGACGCGATCTGGGCGGACCTCGTCGCCCTGATGCGCGAGGGCGTACGGCACAACCGCATCGACACCGTCCGCCCCGAGCACACCCCCGAGGCCATGGGCCGTCCGCCGCGGGTCGACGACCACGGCGGCGAGGTCTACGTCTACCGGCGCGCGCGGATGCCCTGCCTGCTCTGCGGAACCGAGATCCGCACCGCGACGCTGGCCGCCCGCAACCTCTTCTGGTGCCCCGGCTGCCAGGACAGGTAGACCGGGCCCCGGAACGTCAGAATCCGTGCGGCAGCCACGGTGCGACATCCGAGCCGAACGCGACCGACGCCTCGTCCAGCGCGCCCGCCCGCATCTCCCGCACCCGCCCCGCGCCCGCCAGCGCGGTCAGCGACGTACCACCCAGATACACCGCGCCCAGATCGTTCACCGACAGCACCAGGTCCGGCGCGTCGGCGGTCCGCGCGCAGGTCGCGCCCTTGCTGTCGCCGCTGAGCCGCCAGCGCCCCTCGTTCCAGGGGCAGAAGGTGTCCGTCACCTCCAGCACCACATCCACCGGCGTCCGGTACGTACGCGCCTCCAGCGCCGGAGCCACCTCCACCGGCCGCAGATACAGGTCGTCCCGCACCCGCGGCCGGCACCGCCGGAGGTCGGAGACGAGGTACTGGAACGGGTCGTCCACCGGTCGGCTGCGCACCCGCAGCGTCGACGTCAGGTCGATCCCGGAGAGGAAGCGCCACAGCACGGCGTACGCCACCGGGTCGGCCGCGTGCAGATCCCGCAGCTCGACCGTGCCCTTGGGGCCCGAGACATCCCATTCCGGGCGGTTCTGGAAGAGCGTGAACCCCACCACCGCTCCGTCCCGCTCCGCCAGCACGCACTGGAGCGCGGAGACCCCGTCGCGCGCCACCCCCGTGCCCACCACGGGCAGCCGCTCCCAGCCGGGCCCGCGGGCCGGCATCCCGGGACGCTTCGCGACGTCCGCCGCGTACAGCGCCTCGCACGCCTCCCGTACGGCCGGGTCGTCCGCCTGCACCCGACGGAGACGTACGTCGTCCCCGGACCCGGACCCGTCCCCGGACCCGGGCCCGGGTATTCGGACGCGGACCCGGGACGTGTCGATCTCCGCCGAGAGCGCGTGGCTCGCGACGCCGTAGCCGAACCGCCCGTAGATCGCCGGCTCCGAGGCCGTCAGCACGGCGAGCGGTTCGCCCCAGGCCCTGACGTCGTCGAGCTGCCGCCGCATCATCGAGGTGAGGACCCCGCGCCGCCGGTGCGTCGCCGCCACGCTCACCATCGTCACGCCCGCCGTGGGCACCTGCGCGCCGCCGGGCACCGAGAGCCGGAAGCTGTACGCCCCGGTCGTGCCCACACACTCGTCGCCGTCCCAGACACCGATCGAGCGGTCGATCTCGGCGAGGTCCCGCAGCAGAGCGGATTCGCCCACGCCCCCCTCGACGCCTCCGAAGGCCAGTTCCAACGCCTCGTGCCAGGAGTCGTATTCGGAATCGCGCAGCACCCTCAGATCCAGTGTCATATGCCATCAGTACCAGCCGCCGGGCGGCGAGGCGACCCGATTTCGAACACAATGTCACGGGGGTCCCCCTGCACGGCGGCCGGGCGGCTCGGTAGGGTCCACCACAATGGCCGGTGTCGCAAGAGCGGATGCGTACGCGGCCCGGATGCGCAGGACGCTGCACCGGGCCCGGATCGGTGTGCGCAAATCCGGGGTCGACTACTTCCGGGGCGACGGCTCCGACTGGATCGCGCTCGTCGGGCTCATGCTCACCGTGCCGGCCATCGCCCTCACCACGATGGCGATACCCGTCTGGTGCGCGCCCTCCGCGCTCGTCCTGCCCATCGTGGCGGGCGGCCTGCTGCTGCGCCCCGCGAGCCTGCTCAGTCTGTACGCGGCCGCCGCGGCCGCGCTGATCGTCGAGTCGATGGTCCTCGGCCCGTATCCGGACGGAGCGGCCACGGTCACCCCCGGCACGGTCCTGGTGGTGGCGGCCTGCGGGCTCTTCGGACTGCTGATCGCCCAGTTCAGGGCGCGGGTCGGGGTGCCCTGGCGGCGCGGCGGGACCATGCTCTTCGACCTGCGTGAACGCATCCGTGTCCAGAGCGCGCTGCCCTGGCTGCCGACGGGGTGGCACCACGAGATGGCGCTCCGCCCGGCGGGCGGCCAGTCCTTCTCCGGCGACTTCGTGGTGGCCGCCCGTACCAACGGCGGACGCACCCTGGAGGTCGTCCTCACGGACGTCTCCGGCAAGGGCATGGACGCGGGCTCGCGCGCCCTGCTGCTGTCGGGCGCCTTCGGCGGCCTCCTCGGCTCGCTCCCGCCGGGTGCCTTCCTCCCCGCCGCCAACGGCTATCTGCTCCGCCAGGACTGGGACGAGGGCTTCGCGACCTCGATCCATCTCGTCCTCGATCTCGAATCCGGCGACTACGAACTGCTCTCCGCGGGCCATCTCCCCGCGCTCCAGTTCCACGCGGGCAGCGGGCGCTGGGAGGAGAAGTCGGGCGAGGGCCCGCTGCTCGGGGTGTACGACGGTGCCGAGTTCGACCCGGCCAAGGGCTCCCTGCGCCCGGGCGACGTCCTGATGCTTTTCACGGACGGCCTGGTGGAGGCGCCGGGACGCGACCTGGACGAGGGCATCGACCGCCTCACCGGCGAGGCCGACCGCTATGTCGCCCCGGGCTTCGAGGGTGCGGCCTGGCATCTCATCGAGGCGGTGGCGAAGGACGTGAACGACGACCGCGCACTGCTCCTGATCTGCCGAGAGGCCGGACAGGCTCCGTCGAGCCCGCCCGGCCTCCAGGGCCTGTCCTGAGAGTCGGCGTGGACGTTCGCCGACGACGTGGTGCGCGCACCGGCTCGTCACAGCACGCGGGGTCCTTAACAGCTCGGCCATCGCCGATCAGCTCGTCACGGTTGCCTCCGCGCCTCTGTCGTCCCGCTTGCCGAGACCGTCCCGGTCGTCCCGCGCGGGGGATGGGCCACCGGCCTCCGGAGTGTTCCCCGGCCCGTCACCGCCCCCCTCGTGGCGTCCGCCCGGCAGGATCCGGGCGAGCCAGTGCGAACGTCCCGCGGCCAGCGGGCCGAGGACGGCGAGGAGCAGGACGTACCCCGCGATGAAGGGCGCGAGCCGGCTGTCGAGGCCCGCTCCCGCCGCCATCGTGGCGAGGATCAGCGCGAACTCGCCGCGGGCGAGCAGGGTCGTGGAGATGTTGGCGGCCGGTCCCGCGCCGAAGCCGAAGATCTTCGCGGCGGTCACCCCCGCGGCGACGTTCATCACCAGCGTCACGACGACGGCGGCGAGGACGGGCCACAGGACGGTCGGCAGATCACCTGGGTTGATGGACAGACCGAAGGCGAAGAAGAAGATCGCGCCGAACGCGTCCCTCAACGGGTGGACCAGTTCGCGGATCCGGTCGCCCGACGTGGTGGCGCCCAGCATCAGACCGACCATGAAGGCGCCGATGGCGTCCGCGACCCCGAACCACTCGGAGACACCGGCCACCAGGACCGCCGCGCCGAGGAAGGAGATGACGAGGAGTTCGTCGTCCTTGGTGCCCACGAGCCGGCCGACGACCTTCGTCCCGAACCGGGCGGCCAGGGCGAGCAGCAGCAGGAAGCCGAACGCCTTCCCGCCGTCCATGATCGCCGCCCCGGCGCTGTCCGCGCCCGACAGGATCGGCTGGAGCGCGGCGAGGTAGAGGGCCAGGAAGATGTCCTCGACCACGATGATGCCGAGGATGGGCTTCGTCTCGGGGTTGCCGATACGGCCCATGTCGACCAGGACCTTGGTGACGATCGCGGACGACGAGATCCCGAGCACACCGGCGAGGACCAGCGCCTCGGAGGTGCCCCAGCCGAGCGCGAAGCCGAAGCCGAGCCCGGCGCCCACGTTCAGCAGGAGATAGGCGCCGCCGGCGAGGGCCATCTTCCGGCCACCCGCCTTGAGGTCGTCGAGGTGGAATTCCAGACCGAGGTAGAAGAGCAGAAGGACAAGGCCGAGGGCGGAGAGCATCTCCAGCTCGTGCGGGTCCTTGACCAGCACGATGCCGGGCGTGTGCGGGCCGAGGAGGATCCCGGCCAGGATGAACAGGGGAATCGTGGGCAGACCGATGCGGCCGCCCAGCCGGGCGAGAACGGCGGCGGCCAGGAAGGCGCCGCCCATGGCTATGAGGGTCTCTGCGTGTCCGATGAGATCGCTCCTCCGTCGGGTCAAGGCTGTGTCAAGGAATCGTCAGTAATTAGTTTACCAAACGATTTACCGAGTAACGGGAGTCGTCTGCCTGCGCGAGAAGGGGCAAAGCCTCCCCGCCGGACGGTTCGCCGGTCGCCGAAACCGTCAACAACCGGGATCTATCGATCAATTGGCCGGAAGTGAGGGAGCGCCGATCCACACCTGCGGGAAGGTTGATGGCACGATGGTCCGAGCAGGATGTACGGGGTACGTGGTGTCGTACGCGACCCCGCAGGGGCTGGGCTAGGCGGACCGACCGAGGGTGTGATCAGTTGTGGCCATCTCACTGTCTGTGGTGCTTCTGTTGGCGATCATCCTTGTGGTGTTCATCCGCGGTGGCTCGATCAAGGCGGGTCCGGCGATCGTCGCGATCCTCTTCGGCTTCTTCCTCGCGTCCACCAACATGGCGCCGTCGGTCAACCGGTTCCTCAACTCGATAGCCGACACGATCAATCAGATCAGTTTCTGACCGCACCGCTCTCCGGTCGCACACGTCTTCGGCCCCACCGCTCTCCGGTCGCACGGCTCCGTGGCCGGATCGGCTTCGGGCGGACGGCTCTCCGTTCGGAGGGACGGCTTTCCGTTCGTACGGTCCCGGAAACGCCGCCGGCCCGACCGGTGACGTATCGCACCTGATCGGGCCGGGGCCTGTGGAGCGGGCGACGGGAATCGAACCCGCGTAGCTAGTTTGGAAGACTAGGGCTCTACCATTGAGCTACGCCCGCACAGCGCGCGCCGCAGGTCGGACGGACCTGGGCACGGACAACATCGTAGCGGGTCCCGGGCGTTCGCCGCACACCCGTAAAGCGCCGGTCAAAGATGACGGCGGAGCCCCCGCGGGGATGTACCCTTCGTGTCGCACCGACGGGGTGTGGCGCAGCTTGGTAGCGCGTCCGCTTTGGGAGCGGAAGGTCGTCGGTTCGAATCCGGCCACCCCGACCATCGTTCGAGATCACGTCGCACGCTCACATTGTGGGGCTGTTCCCGCTTGCGGTTACTATGCAAGCTGCGTGCCCGTGTGTCTGCAGAGTCTCTGAAGAACCGGGCCGAATCCGCTGGGCCGCGCCGCGCGTGCGGCGGACCCGGCAGAACCCCAGAATCAGCCACCAAGGAGACCGAACCGTGAAGAGCGCCGTGGAGACCCTGAACCCGACTCGGGTTCGGCTCACTGTCGAGGTGCCCTTCGAGGAGCTCAAGGACAGCCTCGACGCGGCGTACAAGAAGATCAACCAGCAGGTCACGGTGAAGGGCTTCCGTAAGGGCAAGATCCCGGCCCGGATCATCGACCAGCGGTTCGGGCGTGGTGCTGTGCTGGAGGAGGCCGTCAACGACGCCCTCCCGAAGTTCTACACCGACGCGGTCAACGAGGGTGAGCTCAACGTCCTCGGTCAGCCCGATGTCGACATCACGGAGCTGAAGGACGGCGAACTGCTCTCCTTCACCGCCGAGGTCGACATCCGCCCGGTCATCGAGATCCCGGACTACTCCGGTATCGCGGTCACGGTCGACGCCGTCGAGGTGAGCGACGAGGACATCGAGAAGTCGGTCGAGCAGCTCCGCGACCGCTTCGCGTCCACCAACCCGGTCGAGCGCGCCGCCGCCGAGGGTGACGTCGTGACGATCGACCTGGAGGCCAAGGTCGACGGCGAGATCCTGCCCGACGGAGTGGCGAGCGGTGTGCAGTACACCATCGGCTCCGGAGAGCTTCTCGACGGCATCGACGAGGCCGTGACCGGCCTGGAGGCCGGTGGTGAGGCCACCTTCACCTCCGAGCTGAAGGGCGGCACCGCCGAGGGCCAGGCCGCCGAGGTCTCCGTCAAGGTGACCCAGGTCGCCGCCCGTGAGCTTCCCGAGCTGGACGACGAGTTCGCGCAGATGGCGAGCGAGTTCGACACCCTGGAGGAGCTGAAGGCGGACAGCCGCAAGCGCCTGGAGAGCACCAAGCAGTACGACCAGGCCACCCAGGCCCAGGAGCGCGTCCTCGACGAGCTGCTGAAGCTCGCCGAGGTGCCGATCCCGGAGAAGCTGCTCGCGGAGGAGATCAACACCCGCAAGCACAACCTGGAGCACCACCAGCTCGGTCAGATGGGCCTCGACCTCGCGAAGTACCTGGAGATCCAGGGCAAGACCGAGGAGGAGTTCGACGCCGAGACCGAGGAGCAGGCGGTCAAGGGCATCAAGACCCAGTTCATCCTCGACGAACTGGTCAACAAGGAGAAGCTGAACGTCAGCCAGGAGGAGCTCACCGAGCACCTCATGCGGCGCGCGCAGTCCTCCGGCATGTCCCCCGACCAGTTCGCCCAGGCGGTCGTCGAAGGCGGCCAGGTGCCGATGCTCGTCGGCGAGGTCGCCCGCGGCAAGGCGCTCGCCGTCGTCGTCGAGGCCGCCACGGTCACCGACACCAACGGCAACCCGGTCGACCTGGAGGACGAGGAGGAGGCGGCCGAGGCCGTCGCCGCCGAGACCACCGAGGTGGCCGAGGCCCCCGCCGACGCCGCGCCCGCCGCGGACGCCGACGAGAAGGCCGACGACGAGAAGGCCGGCAAGGAAGACAAGGCCGGCGCCTGAGCGGTCACGCTCTGACCGACGGAACCGACGGAGCGGGCCCCGGACGCGACACGCGCCCGGGGCCCGCGCTGTCCTCCGGCGCCGCCCGCCCCGCTTCCGTACAGGCCGCTCCCCGGCCCACGGTGCCCCCGTGGGCCCCCGCACACCCCGGAGCGGCGCACAGGGGCCACGGGGGCGCCCAGGCCCGTACAAGGCCCTGTGGCGGCTGCCGGGAACCTCAACTACCTTGCGCTCCCAGCGAACAGCCACGGAAGCGGGATGGCCCGCGCCGACCAGCGCGTTAGGGTCCATGAATACGAGGGCAGGGGAGTCTCCCGTCCCCGGTACGAAGACGCTGAGACGGCCGCAGCCGTCAGAGACGAGCAGGTGTATACGTGACGAATCTGATGCCTTACGCCGCCGGTGAGCCGTCCCTCGGTGGTGGCCTCGGCGACCAGGTCTACAGCCGGCTGCTCGGAGAGCGGATCATCTTCCTCGGCCAGCAGGTCGACGACGACATCGCGAACAAGATCACGGCCCAGATGCTGCTCCTTGCCGCTGAGCCGGACAAGGACATCTTCCTTTACATCAACAGCCCCGGTGGCTCCGTGACGGCCGGCATGGCCGTGTACGACACCATGCAGTACATCCCCAACGACGTGGTCACCATCGGTATGGGCATGGCCGCCTCCATGGGGCAGTTCCTGCTCACCGGCGGCACCGCGGGCAAGCGCTTCGCGCTCCCCAACACCGACATCCTGATGCACCAGGGCTCCGCCGGCATCGGCGGCACCGCCTCGGACATCAAGATCCAGGCGGAGTACCTGCTCCGTACGAAGAAGCGGATGGCCGAGATCACCGCCTTCCACTCCGGGCAGACCGAAGAGACGATCATCCGCGACGGCGACCGCGACCGCTGGTTCACCGTCCAGGAGGCCAAGGACTACGGCCTGATCGACGAGATCATCACCGCGGCCTCGGGCGTTCCGGGCGGCGGCGGCACCGGGGCCTGAGGCAACACGCCTTGACGCCCCTCCCGACCCCGGCCCAGCCCACCGAACGCCACAGGATGGTGAACACCCACATGAACAACTTCCCCGCGAGCGGCCTCTACAACGGCCCGCAGGTGGACAACCGCTACGTCGTGCCGCGCTTCGTGGAGCGCACCTCGCAGGGCGTGCGCGAGTACGACCCGTACGCGAAGCTCTTCGAGGAGCGCGTCATCTTCCTCGGCGTGCAGATCGACGACGCCTCCGCCAACGACGTCATGGCGCAGCTCCTGTGCCTGGAGTCGATGGACCCGGACCGCGACATCTCGATCTACATCAACAGCCCCGGCGGCTCGATGACGGCCCTGACGGCCATCTACGACACGATGCAGTTCGTGAAGCCCGACATCCAGACGGTCTGCATGGGCCAGGCCGCCTCGGCCGCCGCCGTGCTGCTCGCCGCCGGCACCCCGGGCAAGCGTCTCGCCCTGCCGAACGCGCGCGTGCTGATCCACCAGCCGTCCAGCCAGACCGGCCGGGAGCAGCTCTCCGACCTGGAGATCGCCGCCAACGAGATCCTCCGGATGCGCGCCCAGCTCGAAGACATGCTGGCCAAGCACTCGACGACGCCGATCGAGAAGGTTCGCGACGACATCGAGCGCGACAAGATCCTGACCGCCGACGACGCGCTCGCGTACGGCCTGGTCGACCAGATCGTGTCGACCCGCAAGACCACGGCCGCAGCGGCCGCCTGACACACCCGGCGACCTTGGCGCGGTCATGCCGGGCGCGGGTGAACTCCCGCGACCGTGTGAACCGCGCCTGGGCCTGTTCCGAGTTCTCCCGAGCGAGGGTGCCAGGGCACGCGACGCCGCGGGAGAACTCAGAACAGGCCCTGAGGGGGGCCCGAACCGGGGCCCGGGCAAGGTACCGTCGGGTATGAGGCACAGGAGCCGCTGAACCAAGCTGCTCCCAGGCGAAGGGGAAGCAACCTCGTGGCACGCATCGGTGATGGTGGCGACCTGCTCAAGTGCTCGTTCTGCGGGAAGAGCCAGAAGCAGGTGAAGAAGCTCATCGCAGGTCCCGGTGTGTACATCTGCGACGAGTGCATCGACCTCTGCAACGAGATCATCGAGGAAGAACTCGCGGAGACCTCCGAGGTCCGGTGGGAGGAACTGCCCAAGCCGCGCGAGATCTACGAGTTCCTCGAGGGGTACGTCGTAGGGCAGGAGCCCGCGAAGAAGGCCCTCTCGGTAGCGGTCTACAACCACTACAAGCGGGTCCAGGCGGGCGAGAACGGCGGCGGGTCCGGCCGTGACGACGCGATCGAGCTGGCGAAGTCCAACATTCTGCTGCTGGGCCCGACGGGCTCCGGCAAGACGCTCCTCGCGCAGACGCTGGCGCGGATGCTGAACGTCCCGTTCGCCATCGCCGACGCGACGGCGCTGACGGAGGCCGGCTATGTCGGTGAGGACGTCGAGAACATCCTGCTCAAGCTGATCCAGGCGGCGGACTACGACGTCAAGAAGGCCGAGACCGGGATCATCTACATCGACGAGATCGACAAGGTCGCCCGCAAGAGCGAGAACCCGTCGATCACCCGCGATGTCTCCGGCGAGGGCGTCCAGCAGGCCCTGCTGAAGATCCTGGAGGGCACCACCGCCTCCGTACCGCCGCAGGGCGGCCGGAAGCACCCGCACCAGGAGTTCATCCAGATCGACACGACGAACGTGCTCTTCATCGTGGGCGGCGCCTTCGCCGGCCTGGAGAAGATCATCGAGTCGCGGGCGGGCGCCAAGGGGATCGGCTTCGGCGCGACGATCCGTTCGAAGCGCGAGATCGAGGAGAGCGACCAGTTCCAGGAGGTCATGCCGGAGGACCTGGTGAAGTTCGGGATGATCCCGGAGTTCATCGGCCGTCTCCCGGTCCTCACCTCGGTCCACAACCTGGACCGCGCCGCCCTCCTCCAGATCCTGGTCGAGCCGCGCAACGCCCTGGTCAAGCAGTACCAGCGGCTCTTCGAACTCGACGGCGTGGAACTGGACTTCGACCGCCCGGCCCTGGAGGCCATCGCGGACCAGGCGATCCTGCGCGGCACCGGCGCGCGCGGCCTGCGCGCCATCCTGGAGGAAGTCCTCCAGTCGGTGATGTACGAGGTCCCGTCCCGCAAGGACGTGGCCCGCGTGGTGATCACGGAGGACGTGGTCCACTCCCACGTCAACCCGACGCTGGTCCCGCGTGAGCCGAGGATCGTGAAGAACGACGGCCGCCACGAGAAGTCCGCGTAGCGGCCGTACAGCGGCAGAACGAAGGAGCGCCCCGCCACGGGGCCTGGCCCGGCGCTCCTGTCTTCC